>SBFT01000290.1 GCA_006227805.1 Paracoccaceae bacterium | reverse complement strand
TGCCAAATACTTCAAATTTGAGACGAATTTCCCCCGCAGGCTGGGTCTGTCCGTTCGGCTGCTGAACGGGCCGTTAACCGAAACCAGTTGACACAGGCGCGGTCATGCAGCCGCGCAGGGGAGAGTATTTCAGCATGATTTCAGCTGCACCTGTCGATTTGACGGTCAAGGCGCGCTATTCCGACGACGCCGATGCCATGTTCGACCGCGCCCGGTCCTTCGCCGACCTGATCGAGGCCACGCGGCGCATCTCGCGCTATGACCGGCTTCCGGCCGAGGACATGGAACCGGGCCGCACCTATGAAACCGACATCCGCATCTTCGGGATGTTCCGGTCGCCCGATTACCAGATCCGTGTCGATGCCCTCTGCGACGAGACCCGCCGGATCGAGACCTCGGAGGGCGGCAAGGGTGTCCGGTCCTGGCGCCACGTTCTGGAAGTGCATCCCGATGGCTCGGGTTCGGTCTGGATCGACCGGGTGACGATCGACGCCGGAGCGATGACGCCCGTGATCGCGCGCTATGCGCGCTTCATGTATCGCCACCGTCACACGCATCGCCGCGCGCTGGAGATTTCGGCCAGCCTGCGTCCCGCCTGCCGCCCGGCCAACTCCGATCTGCCGATCTTCCACCCGGTCGATCACCGCTCCTGACGCGGTCCGGGGCGCGGGCACAGGCACACCGCCGGGGGCATTCCCCGGCGGTTCCGTTTTTCCGCGCATCTGCCGCCGATCGACCCGGTCCGGGGTGCGGAGCGCTTTCAATTCCGCCCGGAAGAATGCTACTCAGGTTCAAAGAGCTGCCTGCGGGGTCTCTGCACCCCCGCGGCCGAAGCAAGAACGGCATGTCTTTTCCGTCAGGCGGTATCGGTGAGACAGGAGTTTACAGGGCGACTTGTCAGGGCCGGGATCCTCGCGGCCCTGCTGGCCTGTCCGGGCCTTGCCGCGGCATTCGACTTGACGCTCGAGGTGCGCGGCGCCGACCTGCGCGACCGGCTTCAGGCGGCCTCGCGCCTGTCGGGCCTTGCCGGACAGGATGGCGCCGAGGCCCAGGAGATCATCGCCGCCGCGCAGGCCGATTACGCGAACCTGACCGCCGCGCTCTATGACGCGGGCCATTTCGGCGGCGTCATCCGCATCCTGGTGGACGGGCGCGAGGCGGCCCGGATCTCGCAGCTCGATCTGCCCGGGAGCGTCGCGCGCGTCACGGTTTCGGTCGAGACGGGCCCGGCCTTCCGCCTTGGCGCCGCCAGCATCGCGCCGGTCGCACCGGGTTCGGAACTGCCTGCGGGTTTCGCGCCGGGCCAGCCCGCGCAACTGGGCGTGGTCCGCGACACGGTCCGCACAGGCATCGAGGGATGGCGCGCGCAGGGCCATGCGCGGGCGCGGCTGAGCGATCAGCAGATCACCGCGCGCCACCGGGCGGATCAGCTCGACGTGTCGATCCGTCTCGATCCCGGGCGCGTCTACAGGTTCGGCGATCTGGTGATCCGCGGCGCCTCGGATGTCCGCCCCGAGCGCATCCGCGAGATCGCGGGCCTGCCCACGGGCGCGCGTTATGACCCCGAAGCGCTGGACCTCGCGACCAGGCGCCTGCGGCGCACCGGGACCTTCAGCGCCGCCACCCTCTCGGATGCCGAGACCGACGGGCCGGACGATACTCTCGACATCGTTCTGGACATCTCGGACCGGCCCAAGCGCTCGTTCGGGTTCGGCGCCGAGATCGCCTCGTTCGAGGGTCTCTCCGTCTCGGGCTACTGGCAGCACCGCAATCTCCTGGGAGGGGCCGAAAGGCTGCGCTTCGAGGCCGAAATCTCGGGGATCGGCGGCGACAGCGGCGGTGCGGACGGGCGCCTCTCGGCCCGTTTCGACCGGCCCGCCACCTTCAGCCAGGACAACGACTTCTACGTCGAGGCCGAGGCGCTGCGCCGCGACGACGTCGATTTCACCACCACGCGGGTGGCGATCGAGGCCGGGGTGGTGCGCTATGCCACGGCGCAGCGCACCTACGAATTCGGCCTGGGTCTGGTCTGGGGCCGCAGCGAGGATGCCTTCGGGCGGCGCGACTACAGCCTCGTCACGCTGCCCCTGGGTGTCGAATTCGACCACCGCGACGACCGGCTGAACGCCCATCGGGGCTGGTTCCTGGACCTGGAACTGATCCCCTTCTACGCGCTTTCCGGGATTCCCAGCGGCCTGATCGCCAACGCCGATCTGCGCGGTTATCGCAGTTTCGGGACGGGCGACCGCCTGACGCTGGCGGGTCGGTTCCAGCTGGGATCGCTGTCGGGGCTGCCGCTGGCGCAGGCGCCCGCGGATGCGCTCTATTATTCCGGGGGTGGGGGAACCGTGCGCGGCCAGCCCTTCCAGTCGAACGGCATCGACCTGCCCGGCGGATTGCGCAGCGGCGGGCGGAGCTTCCTGGGCCTGTCCGGCGAGGTGCGCTTCGACGTGACCGACACGATCGGCGCGGTGGGCTTCGTCGACGCGGGCTATATCGGCGCGGAATCCTTCCCCGATGGCAGCGGCACCTGGCATTCCGGTGCGGGCCTGGGGCTGCGCTACGATACCGGCATCGGGCCGATCCGCTTCGACGTGGCCTTCCCGGTGTCGGGACCCGGCGATGACGGGGTGCAGATCTATATCGGGATAGGACAGGCGTTTTGAGGATGATGCGCAGGCTTCTGGTCCTTCTCCTTGCGCCCTGGCTGGTCTGGGCCGCGCCCGCCGCCGCGCAGGACGACAGCGACGACGACAGCGACGGTGGCGGCTTTCTGGAGCGTCTGCTGGAGGACAGCCTCTCGGGCGTGGGCCGGGACGTCCGGATCACCGGCTTTCGCGGCGCATTGTCGTCGCAGGCGACGCTCGACACGCTGACCATTGCCGACGAGACCGGCGTCTGGCTGAGGCTGGAGAAGGCGCAACTGGACTGGACGCGCAGCGCGCTTCTGCGCCGCAGGCTCGAGGTCGACACGCTCTCGGCCGAGCGGATCGAGATCCTGCGCCGCCCGGTCCCCGTTGTGGATGACAGTCTGCCGCCCGCCGAGACGACCGAATTCGCCCTGCCGGATCTGCCGGTCAGCGTCTCGATCGGCGAGGTGCGCATCGACCGGCTGGTCGTTGCGGCCGATGTGATCGGGCAGGCGGCCGAACTGGCCGTCGACGGGCAGGCGCAACTGGCGGGCGGTGCGGGCAACCTGCGGTTCGATCTGCGGCGTCTGGACCAGGAGGGCGGGCAGTTCCTGATCGTTCTGGGCTTCGAACCCCAGTCGCGCGTGCTGGAGCTGGACATCGCCCTGAGCGAGCCCCCGGGCGGGATCGCCGCGGGCCTTCTGAACATCCCCGGCGCGCCGGAAACCGCGCTGAGCGTTGTGGGCACGGGGCCGCTGGACGATTTCACCGCGCGCATCCGGCTTGCGACCGAGAAGGTGGAAAGGCTGGGCGGCACGGTGACGCTGCAGGGCGCGGAAGCGGGTGCGACGCGCTTTGCCGCCGACCTGGGCGGGGATGTGACGCCGCTCTTCGCGCCGGAGTATCGGGGCTTCTTCGGGCCGAATGTGCAACTGGCCGCCGCGGGCCTGCGCGCGGGCGACGGCGCGCTGACGCTCGAGCGGATGGACCTGCGGTCGCAGGCGCTGTCCCTGTCGGGCCGCGTCGCGCTGAACGCGCAGGGCTGGCCGCTGCTTCTGGATATCGAGGGCCGTATCGCGCAGGCGGACGGCGCGGATGTGGTCTTGCCGCTGGCGGGCCCGCAGACGCGCCTGCGAGGGGCGACGCTCGATCTCGATTACGACGCTGCGGCGGGCGACCGGCTGGCCGGGCGCATCGGGATCGACGGGTTCGCGCGCGAAGGGGTCGCGGCCGAGCGCATCGACCTTGGCCTCGACGGCGTCATCTCGCTGCCGCAGGGCGCGCCCGCGCGGATCGCGGCCGATGTGACCCTTGCGGCGGCGGGGCTGGACCTGGGCCGCCCCGGCATGAACGACGCCCTGGGCGGGCGGACCGATCTGCGCGCCCGTGTGGCCTTCGCCGAGGGCGACAGGCTGCGGCTGGACGACCTGACCCTTCAGGGCCCCGATTACCGGCTGGCGGGGGATGTCGCGGTCTCGGGCCTTTCGGACGCGCTGGACATCGCCTTCGACCTCTCGGCCGAGGCCGCGGACCTGGCGCGCTTTTCCGGGCTTGCGGGCCGTGACCTGGGCGGCCGGATCGAGGCCCGCGCCAGGGGCCGCGTGTCGCCGCTCGAGGGCAGTTTCGACATCGAAGCCTCGGGGCAGGGCGGGGACCTGCGCCTGGGGCAGGACCAGGCGGACCGGCTGCTGGCGGGGCAGAGCGCCTTTGTCCTCGACGCCGCGCGCGGGGCGGACGGGATCACCCTGCGCAGGCTGTCGGTCGAGACGCCGAACGCAAGCGCCGGCGCCGAAGGCAACCTCGCGCGCGCCGCGAGCCGCCTGTCCTATCGCGCGCGGCTGGCCGACGTGGGCCTTCTCGCCCCGCAGTTCCAGGGCGCGACCGAGGCGCAGGGCACGCTGTCCCATCCGGGCGACGGCAACTGGCGCACCGAGAGCCGGATCGCGGGACCCTACGGGCTGGACCTGACGCTGGCGGGCCAGGCGACCGGGCCCGGGGCCGAACTGCGCCTCGACGCGAAGATTCCCGATATCCGACCCATCGTGCCCGACCTTGCCGGCCCCATGACGATCCGCGCCACGGCAAGCCCCGACGGCGCCGAGGCCTGGCGGATCGACGCGCAGGCGCAGGGCGCGGGCGGGTTGACCGCCTCGGTCAAGGGGGGCGTGCGCCTGTCGGGCGATGTCGACCTGAAGGTCGAGGGCCAGGCCCCGCTCGCCCTGAGCGAACCCTTCCTGCGTCCGCGCAGCCTGTCGGGCACCGCGCGATACGACCTGTCCGTCCGTGGGCGGCCCTCGCTGGCGGCGCTCAGCGGACGGATCGAGACCCAGGACGCGCGCCTGGTGGCGCCGAACCTGGGGATCGTCCTTCAGGACATCGCCGCCACGATCGACCTGACCCGCAGCCGGGCGAGCATCGCGCTGCGGGCCGACAATTCCACCGGGGGTCGGCTGAGCGCCGAGGGGCTTCTGGGGCTGAGCGGGGGTCTGCCCGCCGATCTGCGCCTGACGCTGGCGGGCGGCACCTTCGTCGATCCCAGCCTCTACCGGGTGCAGGCCGATGCCAACATTACCGTGACCGGGCCGCTGGCCTCGGGCGCGCGCATCGCCGGTGCGGTGACGCTGGGCGAAAGCACGCTTCTCGTCGAACCCTCGGGTGCCACGGCCGCAGGCCCGATCCCCAGGATCAATCACCTGAGCCCGCCCGCCGCCGTCCTGCGCACCCTGGCCTATGCCGGGCTGACCGGAGAGGCGACCGCGGCCGCGGATGCCGGCGCCACGGGGCCGGTGCATGTCCTCGACATCGCGATCAGCGCGCCGCGCCGCCTCTTCGTCCGCGGGAGGGGGATCAACGCCGAATTGTCGGGCGACCTGCGACTGGCCGGCACCACCGCGCAGATGCGCTCGGAAGGGGCGCTGGACCTGGTGCGCGGCCGCGTCGAGGTTCTGGGCAAGCGGTTCGACCTGAACGAGGGGCGGGTCGATCTTCAGGGCAGTCTCGATCCCTTTCTGCGCTTCGTCGCCACCAGCACCACCCGCGACGGCACCGCCAGCATCATCATCGAGGGCCCGGCCTCGGCCCCCGAGGTCAGCTTCGTCGCCTCGCCCGAACGGCCCGAGGACGAGGTGCTGGCGCTTCTGTTCTTCGGGCGCGACTTGTCGAAACTTTCCACCTTCCAGACCCTGCAACTGGCCTCGGCCGTGGCCACGCTGGCGGGCAACAGCGGCGCCGACGTGATCGGACGACTGCGCCGCGGCTTCAACCTGGACGATTTCGACGTGGTCACCGACGAAGACGGAGGCACCGCGGTGCGGGCGGGCAAGTATATCTCGGAGAACATCTACACCGATGTCACGGTGGGCGGCTCGAACGCGGACGAGGTGTCGCTGAACCTGGATGTGACGCCGCAGGTCACCCTGCGCGGCAGCGTCAATTCGGACGGCGACACGTCCTTGGGCGTCTTCTTCGAACGCGACTACTGAACGCGCGCTAGCCCAGGATCGTCAGTTCCGGCGCGCCGGCCTTCAGGATCGCGCAGATCTCGCGCCCCAGATCGCGGTATTCCTGTTCGCGCACCGTGCCCTGCCGCCAGACCATGCCGATCGTGCGCGAGGGCGGCGTCCCCTCGAAGCGGCGGGCGACGACGATGTCCTGGTGAGCGACCTCGGACTTGACGTAGAGCGCGGGCAGAAGCGACACGCCCATCCCCATCGCCACCATCTGCCGCAGGGTATCGAGCGACGTGCCTTCGTAGTCGTGAGACAGATGCGCGCCATACTGGTCGCAGATCACGCGCACCTGCTCGTAGAGCTTGTGCCCCGGTTCCAGCGCCAGGATCGTCTCGCCCTTCAGCAGGTCCGGCGTGATGTTGTCGCGCGCGGCGAAGGGGTGGTCATGGGGGATCACCAGAAGAAGCGGCTCGCGGAACAGCGACAGCTGGTCGTATTCCGCGCCCCGCACCGGCAGCGGGAACAGCAGAAGATCGACCGCGCCGGTCGCCAGCGCCTCGGTCAGGTGATGCGGCAGGCCTTCGCGGACATAAAGCTTCAGCTTGGGGTGGCTCTGGTGCAGGTCGGGCACGATCAGCGGCAGAAGGTAGGACCCGAGCGATTGCACGATGCCCACCTTGATCGTGCTTTGCAGCGTGCCGCCGTTCAGGACCGAGAGGTTGCGGATCTCGTCCACCTCGCGCAGGGCGCGTCTGGCATGATCGGCGACCGCCGCGCCCAGGGGCGTCATCACCACCCGCGCGCGGCTTCGTTCGACAAGCACCGCACCCAGCTTGCTTTCCAGGTCCTTGATCTGGGCGCTGAGCGTGGGTTGCGTGACATGGCAGGCCTCGGCGGCGCGGCGGAAATGCAGGGTATCGTCCACAGCGACGAGATATCGGAGTTGCTGGAGCGTCGGCATGGGGGCTCTGGGGGTTTCGATAGAGGATTTCTATCGAAAATACTTCCTTTTTCGATTGGATCAATAAGGGATGCGACCCTATCTGATCTGGAACGAAAACGGGGGGCGGCTGATGAACAGGTTCAGGAACATCCTGGTGGTGGCGGATGCGGCCAGCGCCACCGACGCGCTGTTCGCGCGCGCCCGCTGGCTGGCCGAGGCCAATGGCGCGACGCTGACGCTGGTCGACATCATCGACACCGCCCCGGGTGATTTCGCCCGGCTCTTCTCGGCGCTGCCCGGGATGCGTGCGCGCGAGGTCGAGGATCGCGTGATCGGGTTTCACGCCGATCGCCTGGACACCCTGGCCGAGCCCCTGCGCAGCGAGGGTCTGAACGTCCGCACGCAAGTGTTTCAGGGCGTGGGGTTCATCGAGACGATCCGCGCGGTTCTGGCCAACGGTCACGATCTTGTCCTGAAGGGAGCACAGCGCACGCCCGAAAGCCGGACCCTGCGCGGCCCCGACCTGCATCTTCTGCGCAAGTGCCCATGCCCTGTCTGGCTGCTCAACAGCACGACCGAACCGAACGCCAGGCGCATCATGGCCGCGGTCGATCCCGACCCCTCGGACCCTGTCCGCGATGGCCTCAATCACATGGTGATGGAACTGGCCACCTCGCTTTGCGTGCACGATGGCGCCCGTCTGGACGTGGTCAATGCCTGGCAGCTGGAAGAGGAACAGACCCTGCGGCATTCCTTCGTGAACATGCCCGAGCCCGAAATTCAGGCAATCCTCGACAAATGCGAGCGGGACAGTGCCTCGGGCCTGAAAAAGCTGATGGACGATTTCACCGCTTTCGCCCAGAACACGCGCGTGCTTCACGTCAAGGGCGTTCCGGCCGATGTTCTGATCGAACATGCGGATCGCGAAAGGATCGACACGCTTGTCATGGGCACGCTGGCACGGACGGGAATTGCCGGTCTCTTCATCGGCAATACGGCCGAAACCGTGTTGAACCGTCTTGATTGTTCGGTGCTGACGGTCAAGCCCAGGGGCTTCGTCAGCCCGGTCCAGCTGGCCGAGGGCACGAAGGCATGAGTGAGACCGCAGCGCAGGCGAAGGGGAACGGGCTGGTGGGCCTGGCTCCGGTGGGTCTGGCCGCCGGGCTTTTCGTCTGGTTCCTGGGCTTTCTGCCCGCCGTCTCGGCGGGCGAGGTGCTGCGCCTGCAATGGGACTGGGTGCCGTCGCTGGGCATCTCGCTGTCGTTCCTGGTCGACGGTCTCAGCCTGACCTTCGCACTGCTGATCAGCGGGATCGGCGCGCTGGTGTTTCTCTATTCCAACACCTACCTGGCGGGGCATCCGCAATTCGCGCGCTTTGCCCTGTTCCTGGCCGGCTTCATGCTGTCGATGCTGGGGCTGGTGCTGGCCGACAACCTGATCGCGCTGTTCGTGTTCTGGGAACTGACGACGATCACCTCCTACCTGCTGATCGGTTTCGGGCACGAGACCTACAAGGGCCGCCGTTCCGCCTTGCAGGCGCTCTTCGTCACCGGCGCCGGGGCGCTGGCGCTGCTGGCGGGGTTCATCCTTCTGGGCATGGTCGCGGGCAGTTTCGAATTGTCGGTGATCCTGGCACAGGGTGACGCGCTGAAGGCCCATGCGCTCTACCTGCCGATCCTGATCCTGATTCTGGCGGGCACCTTCACGAAATCCGCGCAGTTCCCGTTCCATTTCTGGCTGCCCAACGCGATGGCCGCGCCCACGCCCGTGTCGGCCTTCCTCCATTCCGCCACCATGGTGAAGGCGGGCGTCTACCTGATGGCACGGCTGCATCCGGGGTTCGCGGGCACCGATGTCTGGATGTGGACGCTGACCATCGCCGGGGGCTTCACCGCCGTCTTCGCCAGCGTCCTTGCCCTGCGCCAGAGCGATCTGAAACAGGCGCTGGCCTATACGACGCTGATGGCGCTGGGCACGCTGACGCTGTTCCTGGGCCAGGAGTCCGGCTACGCGATGACCGCCTTCGCGACCTTCCTGATCGTCCATTCGCTCTACAAGGCGGGGCTGTTCCTGGTGGTGGGCTGCATCGACCACGGCACCGGCACGCGCGAGGCGGACATCCTGGGCGGGCTGGCCCGCGCGATGCCCTTCACCGCGCTGGCCGCGGCGCTGGCGTCCCTGTCGATGGCGGGTTTCCCGCCCTTCCTGGGCTTCATCGGGAAGGAGCTTCTCTACGCGGGCGCGCTCGAGGCGGGGTCCGGGCCCGCGCTGGTCGTGGGCGCGCTGGTGATCGCCAATGCGCTGATGCTGGCGGTGGCGGGCGTGGTCGCGTTCCGGCCCTTCTGGCGTCCCGCGGGCGGCGCGATGCCCCACACCCCGCACGAGGCGCCCTGGCAGATGCTGGCGGGTCCGGTCATCCTGGCGGTGCTGGGCGTTGTCTTCGGCGTCTTTCCCGCCCTTCTTCAGGACACGCTGATCGCGCCGACGGTGGCGTCGCTGCTGGGGTCGGCCGAGGACGCGAAGGACCTCAAGCTCTGGGCCGGCGTGAACATGCCGCTGATCCTGTCCATCGCCACCGTGGCGCTGGGCCTGGCGATCTACCTTGGCCATGTGCGCCTGCGTGCCGCGCTCGCCCGGGCAGAACTAGCCGCGCCGAACTTCGACAATGGCTGGGACCGCTTCCTCGAGGGTCTGAAGGGGCTGGCCGCCTGGCAGACGCGCGTCCTGCAATCGGGCGAATTGCGCATCTACATCCTGGTGACGTTCCTGACGGTCCTTGTCGGCCTTGGCGGCACGATGCTGGCGCGCGATGCGCTGCCGGGACTGCCGGACATGTCCTCGGTGACCTGGAAGAACCTGGCGCTGGCGGTGCTGATCATGGCCGGCGCGGTGATGGCGGCGCTGACGGGGTCGCGGATCACCGCGATGGCCAGCCTCGGCGTCGTGGGCATCGGCGTCGCGATGATCTTCATCGTCTTCGGTGCGCCCGACGTCGCGATCACCCAGCTTCTGGTCGAGACGCTGGTCGTCGTGCTGGTCGCGGTTGCGCTTCTGCGCCTGCCCGCGCTCGACCCTGCGGGAACGCGCGACTGGCGTCCGCGCGACGCGCTTCTGGGCCTGGCGGTGGGCGCGGTGGTCACATTGACCCTGCTGGCCGTCCTGGAAGTGCCGATGGATCGCCGCCTGACCGATTACTTCGAGGTCACCTCCTGGCCCGAGGCTTTCGGACGCAACATCGTCAACGTGATCCTGGTCGATTTCAGGGCGCTCGACACCTTCGGCGAGATCGCGGTTGTCGTGATCGCGGCGCTGGCGGCCTATGCGCTCTTGCGCACCACCGACCAGGGGCCGACGGGCCGTTCGAGCCGGACCCGCAAAGGGGAGGATGCATCGTGAATTCCGTGATCCTGCAGGCCGGCACGCGGGCCTTGTCGGGGCTGTTGCTGCTGTTCTCGGTCTACATGCTGCTGCGCGGCCACAACGAGCCGGGCGGCGGTTTCATCGGCGGCCTGATCGGGTCGACCGGCTTTGTCCTCTATGCCATCGCCTGCGGCACCGGGGACGCGCGCCGCGCCTTGCGTGTCCTGCCGCAGAACATCGCCGTCGCGGGCCTTGGCATCGCGCTTCTGGCGGGGATCGCGGCCGCGCTCTTCGGGGACGCGCTGTTCACCGGGCAATGGCTGTTCCTGGGGGCCACCGAGACGGACAAGGGCCTGCCGCTGTCCACGGTCCTCGTCTTCGACATCGGGGTCTACCTCGTCGTGTTCGGATCGGTTCTGACACTGGTCTTCGCGATGGAGGAGGAGATCTGATGGAAGCCCTTCTCGCCATCACCATCGGCGTGCTGGTCGCGGCCTCGGTCTACCTGATGCTGGCGCGCAACGTGCTGCGCTTCATCTTCGGGCTGGTGCTGATCTCGAACGCCGCCAACCTGACGATCTTCACCGCCGGACGCCTGACCGAAGGCAAGCCGCCCCTGGTCCCGGAAGGCCTCGACGCGCCGGTCGGGACCGTCGCGAACGCGCTGCCGCAGGCGCTGGTGCTGACGGCCATCGTGATCGGCTTCGGTCTCTTCGCCTTCGCCCTGGTGCTGGTGTTCCGCGCCTATACCTCGCTCGGGACCCTCAACAGCGACGAGATGCGCGTCGCCGAACCGCGCGAGGATGCCCGGACGTGAGCTGGTATCTTGCTACACCGCTGGTGCTGCCCTTCCTGACGGCGGTGCTGTCCTTCCTGTTGCGCATGGGACCGGCCGGGCGCTGGATCAGCGTGGGCGGCAATGTCCTTCTGTTGCTGGCCGCAGCCGCGCTGATGCAGCAGGTGCTGCGCGAGGGCGTGATCGCGGGGCAGATGGGCCAATGGGCCGCGCCCTTCGGGATCACGCTGGTGGCCGATCTGCTGGGCGCGGTCATGGTCGTGATCACCGCGATCACGGCGCTGGCGGTGTCGGTCTATGCCTTGTCCGACATCGGCGAGCGGGCCGAGTATCTGGGCTATCACGCGCTGTTCAACGTGCTGATCGGCGGCGTCGTCGGCGCGTTCCTGACGGGCGACCTCTTCAACCTCTATGTCTGGTTCGAGGTCATGCTGATCTCGTCCTTCGGGCTTCTGGTCCTGGGCGGGCGGCGCGAACAGATCGACGGGGGGGTGAAATACGTCACGCTGAACCTGATCTCGACCATCCTGTTCCTGGCCGGGGTGGGCCTGCTCTATGGCATGACGGGCACGCTGAACATGGCGGACCTGGCGCGCACGGTGCCGCAGCTGGAAAACCAGGGGCTGGTCACGGTCGTCGCGGTGATGTTCATGATCGCCTTCGGGGTGAAGGCGGCGGTCTTTCCGCTGTTCTTCTGGCTGCCCGCCGCCTATCACACGCCGGCCTTCTCGGTCTCGGCGGTCTTCGCCGGCCTGCTGACCAAGGTGGGCGTCTATGCGCTGATCCGGATGTTCACGCTGGTCTTCAACGGCGACGTGGGCTTCACCCATGACATCCTTCTCTGGGTGGCGGCGCTGACGATGATCACGGGCGTCCTTGGGGCGGCGGCGCAGAACGACATCCGCAAGATCCTGTCCTTCCACATCGTCAGCCAGATCGGCTACATGATCCTGGGCCTGGCGCTGCTGACGCCTCTGGCGGTGGCGGGCGCGGTCTTCTACCTGGTCCACCACATCATCGTGAAGGCGAACCTGTTCCTGGTCGGCGGCGTGGTCGAACGCCTGACCGGATCGACCGAGTTGCCGAAGATCGGGGGCCTCTACAAGTCCGCGCCCCTGCTGGCCGTCCTGTTCCTGATCCCGGCCTTTTCGCTGGCGGGCTTTCCGCCGCTGTCGGGCTTCTGGGCGAAATACGTGCTGGTCGCGGCCTCGCTCGAGGTCGAGGCCTGGGTCCTTGCGGGCGTCGCGCTGGTCGTGGGCCTTCTGACGATCTACTCGATGACCAAGATCTGGGCCGAGGCGTTCTGGAAGGCCCATCCCGAGGGGATCGATCCCGTGATGTCGCGCGTGCCGCGCGCGCAGATGCGGCCGCTTCTCCTGCCCATCGCGGCGCTGGCGGCCCTGACGCTGGTGATCGGCTTCTTCCCGGAACCCTTCGTCGTCTTCGCCGAACGCGCGGCGGCCCAGCTTCTGGATCCCAGCGCCTATCTGGCCGCCGTTCTGGGAGGTGACGCATGAGCCATTTCGCGGCAAACCTGGTCATGGCCGCCGCCTGGGCGCTGCTCTTCGGGGGCTTCACCTGGCTGACAGTCCTCTCGGGACTGGTCGTGGGCTACGTGACGCTGTGGCTGCTTCAGCCGCTGACGGGCACGCGCTCGAGCTATTTCCTGCGGGTCTGGTACTGGCTGAAGCTGATCGTGCTGTTCCATTACGAACTGATCGTGTCGAGCTTCCAGGTGTTCTGGGACGTGGTCACGCCGCGCCACCGCGCGCGGCCCGCGATCATCGACGTTCCGCTGGACGTGAAGACCGATACCGGCATCCTTCTGGTGACGAACCTGATCTCGCTGACGCCCGGCACGCTGAGCATCGATGTCAGCCCCGACCGCAAGACCCTGAAGGTGCACGCGATGTTCGCGGACGACCCCGAGGCCGTGACCCGCGCCCTGAAATCGGGGATGGAGAAATGGGTGATCGACGCCGTGGAGGACAGGACATGACCGAGCTTCTGTATTGGGCAGTGACGCTGGGTTTCGTCGCGGTCTTCGCCTCGGTCGCCTTCGCGGGCTGGCGCCTGGCCGTCGGACCCAGCCTGGCGGACCGCATCGTGGCGCTGGACATGATGACGGTGGCCATCGTCGCCTTCTGCGGACTGGCCGCGATCCGGTCGGGGGATTCCACCTTCCTCGACGTGGCGTTGGTGCTGGCCCTGGTGGGCTTTCTGGCGACCGTCGCGCTGGCCCGCTTCGCCGAGCGCCAGGTCCTGCGGCGCGAGGATGCGGAGAACCAGCCATGATCGAGGCCCTGACCGCTTTCCTGATCTTCTCGGGCGCGATCTTCATCGTCGTGGCGGGGATCGGCGTCTTTCGCCTGCCGGATGTCTACATCCGGATGCACGCGGCCACCAAGGTCGGCACGCTGGGATCGGGCCTGGTGCTGGCGGGCGTGGCGCTGCATTTCGCCGACGCGGGCGTGGTGCTGCGTTGCGTGCTGATCGTGATCTTCCTGCTGCTGACGGCACCCATCGGGGCGCACATGATCGGGCGCGCGGCCTTGCGCATGGGGATCAAGCCCTGGGGCATCGCCGAGGCGGATGCCCAGCTCGACACGCAGGACCCGCGCGACTGATCGCGCGCCGCGCGGCTCACGCCGCGATCCCGGCTTGCGCGGCTCAGGCCGCGACGCAATCGGCGTAGTAGCGCACCACGCCGTCCGCGCCGGTTTCCTGGACCAATCCGTGAATGTCGGTCTCGAAGCCCGGGCATTCGCGCGCGAATTCGCGGTTGAACTTCAGGTAGTCCACGATCCTGCGGTTGAAGACCTCGCCCGGAACCAGAAGCGGAATGCCGGGGGGATAGGGTGTCACCAGGCTGGTCGTGACGCGGCCTTCCAGATCGTCGATCGGCACCCGTTCCGTGCTGCGCCGCGCGATGTGGGCATAGGCCTCGCTGGGCGTCATCATCGGGGTGAGGTCGCTGAGATACATCTCGGTCGACAGGATCGCGACGTCGTATTTGGCGTAAAGCCGGTGCACATGCTGGCACAGGTCGCGCAGGCCCATCTTCTCGTATCTGGGATGCCTGGCGCAGAATTCCGGCATGCAGCGCCAGAGCGGCTGGTTCCTGGCGTAATCGTCCTTGAACTGCTGCAGGTCCGCCAGAAGCGTGTTCCAGCGCCCCTTGGTGATCCCGATCGTGAACATGATGAAGAAGCTGTAGAGGCCGGTCTTCTCGACCACCACGCCATGTTCGGCCAGGTATTTGGTCACGATCGAGGCAGGGATGCCGGTGTCCTCGAAATGACCGTCGATGCGCAGGCCCGGCGTGATCAGCGTCGCCTTGATCGGGTCCAGCATGTTGAAGCCCGGGGACATGTCGCCGAAGGCGTGCCAGCTTTCCTTGCCGTCGGCCTTCTGGATGCCGTCGGTATCGGTGCGGCGCAGGACCCAGGGGCGCTGTTCGCCGATGCCTTCCTCCTCGGGCGCGTCCGGGCCCCAGACCCGGAACCACCAGTCCTCGGCCCCGTATTCAGCCTCGACCTTGCGCATGGCGCGGCGGAAATCCATCGCCTCGAGCAGGCTTTCCTCGACCAGCGCGGTTCCGCCCGGTGGCTCCATCATCGCGGCGGCCACGTCGCAGCTGGCGATGATCGAATATTGCGGACTGGTCGAGATGTGCATCAGGTAGGCTTCGTTGAAGAGATGCCGGTCCAGTTTCGTCTCCTGGCTGTCCTGCACCAGGATATGGCTGGCCTGGCTGATCCCGGCCAGCAGCTTGTGGATCGACTGGGTGGCATAGGTCACCGACTGGCGCGGGCGCGCGCGCTTGCGGCCCATCGCGTGATAGGTGCCATAGAAGGGGTGGAAGGCGGCGTGCGGCAGCCAGGCCTCGTCGAAATGCAGGTTCTCGACATGGCCGTCGAGCAGGGTCTTGATCGTCTCGGTGTTGTAGAGCACCCCGTCATAGGTCGATTGCGTCAGCGCCAGGATGCGCGGCCTGACCGTGTCGGCGTCCACATGGGCCAGAAGCGGGTTCTGGCGGATCTTCTCGCGGATGGTCTCGATCTCGAATTCACGCTGCTGGATCGGGCCGATGATGCCGTAATGGTTGCGCGTGGGCTTCAGGAAGACCGGGATCGCGCCGGTCATGATGATCGAGTGCAGGATCGACTTGTGGCAGTTGCGGTCCACCACCACCACGTCGCCGGGGACCACCGTGTGGTGCCAGACCATCTTGTTCGAGGTCGAGGTCCCGTTCGTCACGAAAAAGCAGTGATCGGCGTTGAAGATCCGCGCGGCGTTGCGTTCGGAGGCGCCGATGGCGCCGTTGTGGTCGAGCAGCTGGCCCAGCTCCTCGACCGAGTTGCAGACATCCGCGCGCAGCATGTTCTCGCCGTAGAACTGGTGATACATCTGCCCCACGGGGCTTTTCAGGAAGGCGACGCCGCCGGAATGGCCCGGGCAATGCCAGGAATAGGACCCGTCCCCGGCATAATCGACCAGTGCCTTGAAGAAGGGGGGCTGGATGCTCTCGATATAGCTTTTCGCCTCGCGCAGGATGTGGCGCGCGACGAATTCCGGCGTGTCCTCGAACATGTGGATGAAGCCGTGCAGCTCGCGCAGGATGTCGTTGGGCAGATGGCGGCTGGTCTTGGTCTCGCCATAGACATAGATCGGTACCTCGGCGTTCTTCCAGCGCACTTCCTCGATGAAGTTGCGCAGGTTGACCACCGCCGGATCGAGATCGGGGCCGGGGGTGAATTCCTCGTCGTCGATCGACAGGACGAAGGCGCTGGCGCGCGATTGCTGCTGGGCGAATTGCGACAGGTCGCCATAGCTGGTGACGCCCACCACTTCGAAGCCCTCGTCCTCGATGGCCTTGGCCATGGCGCGGATGCCCAGGCCGGAGGAGTTCTCCGAGCGGAAGTCCTCGTCGATGATGATGATGGGAAAGCGGAATTTCATGGGGACATCCTTCTAGGAAAGGGTCTGGGTCCCCCGGGGCGAAGGCATGCGCCATGGGCCGAGGTCGCGCGGATGAAACGCTTTCCGGCCCCGGAGTTCAAGGCGGCTTCGGGGGCGCGGCCCGCGCCGTTTCAGCCCAGCCGCATCATCAGCCCGGCCATCAGGCGGGCCCGTTCCGGCAGGCTGGCGACGTCGATGTTCTCGGTCAGGGTGTGCAGGCCGCGCCCGCGCACGCCCAGCGAATCGAGCGTCGGAATCCCCATCGCCCCGGTGAAGTTCCCGTCCGAGCCGCCGCCCGCGCTGCCGCAGGACAGATCGAAGCCGATCTCGCCCGCGATCTCGCGCGCAAGCGCATACATCTGCATCGTGCCGGGCTGGTCGGGTTGCCAGACAGGCCGCGTCACGCCGCGCGTCACCTCGAAGACGACCTCGTCCGCCTCGCCCGACAGGGCCAGCATCCGCGCCACGCCGTCGTCCAGGTCCTCCTGCCGCTTGGCCATGCTGAGCGCCTCGGCCTCGCAGCTGGAGGAGACGCAGTTCACCCATTGCCCGGCATGGATCACGCCCACGCTGAAGGTGCAGTCGGGGCCGGTCATCGCCTCGATCTGAAGGATGCGCCTGGCCATCGCGGCGATCGCCGAGCGGCCGTCGCCCGGCCGCGCGCCGGCATGGCTGGGCCGTCCGATGGTGCGCAGGTTGAAGCGCGCGATCGCATAGCGCCCGATCACCACGCCTCCGTCCGGCATGGCGGGTTCGGGGATCAGCACGTAGCGGTTGCGCGCGGCCTCGGCCTCGATCAGTTCGCGGGTCGAGGGCGTGCCCACCTCCTCGTCCGGCGTGAACAGGATCGTGACGGGCAGGGGGGTCTGCATCCCCGCGCGGGCCAGCTGGCGCAGGGCCTCGACCGCGCAGAAATTGCCGCCCTTCATGTCCTGGATGCCGGGGCCATAGCAGACGTCGCCGTCGCGCCGGAAGGGCAGCCTGGCCAGCGTGCCCACGGGATGGACCGTGTCCATGTGCCCCGCGATCAGGATGCCGGGCTGGCCCGCATGGGGATGGGGCAGGCGCACGCGCAGGCTGTCGCCGAAGCCCATGCGGCCAGGGATGCGTTCGACCGTGCCCAGTTGGGACAGATCATAGGACGCGAGGCTCATCATGCGGTTGACGGCGGCGGCGTCGAAGGTGGGGCTTTCGCATTCGATCCAGGGGCGCAGGCCCGCCAGCATGGTGTCGATGTCGAACGGGAGATCGAGATAGGATGTCATCACGCCACCGGTGCCAGCCGCCGTTCCACGATCCGCGCCAGGATCGAGGCCCCGACCGGCAAGATGCCGGGGTCGAGGACATAGCCCGGATTGTGCACCGGCACCGTGCCCAGATGGCCCAGCGTGCAATAGGCCCCCGGCACCACGCGCAGCATGTCGGCGAAGTCCTCGGATCCGGTGACGGGTTCAGTGCGCAGGGTCACGTTCTCCTCGCCCACGATGTCGCCCGCGGCTTCCATGTAGGCGTCCGACAGGTCGGCGTCGTTCTGCAGCACGTTGAAGATGTTGCGCAGGTGCAGGGTGATCTGGACGCCGTAGGCCATGGCCACCCCGTCGCAGAGCTCCTGCATCCGCCGCTCGGCCAGTGCGCAGACCTCGTCCTTGAAATAGCGGATCGTGCCCGCCAGCGAAGCGGTGTCGGGCACGACGTTGTAGGCCGATCCCGAGTGGATCTGCGTCACCGACACCACGCAGGCGTCGAGCGGCGCGATGTTGCGCGACACGATGGTCTGGATCTGTCCCACCAGGGCGCTGGCCACGATCAGGGGGTCGCGGCTGTCCTGCGGCATCGCCCCGTGGCTGCCCTTGCCCTTGATGTGGATGTCGAAAAAGCTGGCCCCCGCCATCGCCGCGCCCTTCACGATCCCGAACTTGCCGGGGGCGCCGTTGGGCCAGTTGTGCATCCCGTAGACCTCGTCGCAGGGAAACCGCTCGAAAAGGCCGTCCGCCAGCATTCCGCGCGCGCCGCCCAGGCCTTCCTCCGCGGGCTGGAAGATCAGGACCGCGGTGCCCGAGAAATCGCGCGTCTCGGCCAGGTGCTTGGCCGCGCCCAGAAGCATCGTGGTATGCCCGTCATGGCCGCAGGCATGCATGACGCCGGGCCGGGTCGAGGCATAGGGCAGGCCCGTTTCCTCGTGGATGGGCAGGGCGTCCATGTCGGCGCGCAGGCCCACGCGGCGGTTGCCGTCGCCCTTGCCCCGGATCAGGGCCACGACGCCGGTCTTGCCGATCCCCTCGTGCACTTCGTCGACGCCATAGGCGCGCAGCTTTTCGGCCACGACGGCGGCGGTGCGCGTCTCGGTGAAGCCGATTTCCGGGTTGGCGTGCAGGTCCTTGAAGATGGCCTCGAGTTCGGGCCTGGCATTCTCGATGGCGGGCAGGATGTTCATGGCTCAGTTTCCTTGGGCTGCGGCGGGTGCGATCTCGGCTCCGAAGGTCATGCCCTGCCCGGGGGCCGCATCCAGGAGCAGGCGCGTATAGGGGTGCTGGGGCTCCTGGTAGACCTTGCGCGTGGGTCCGTGTTCCACGATCACGCCCTTCTGCATGACGATCAGCCGGTCGCAGATCTGGGCGGCAACGCGCAGGTCATGGGTGATGAACAGCATCGCGAGGTTGTATTTCACCCGGATGTCGTCGAGCAGCTTCAAGACCTGCGCCTGCACGCTGACATCCAGCGCCGAGACCGCCTCGTCCGCGATCAGGACCTCGGGTTCCACCGCCAGCGCGCGGGCGATGCAGATGCGCTGGCGCTGTCCGCCGGAAAACTGGTGCGGATAGCGTTCCAGCGCGTCGCCGGACAGGCCCACCAGCTCCATCAGGTCGCGCGCCATCTGCAGGGCCTGCGCTTCGGGCATCCCGAAATTCACGGGCGCCTCGATCAGCGACTGGCCGATGGTGCGCCGCGGGTTGAGCGAGCGGTAGGGGTCCTGGAACACGATCTGCACCTTGCGGCGGTGCGGGCGCAGCTGGGCCTGGCTGATCGTCGCGATTTCCGTGCCGTGCAGGCTGATCGAGCCCGAGGTCGGGTCGATCAGCCGCGCGATGCAGCGCGCGACGGTCGACTTGCCCGATCCGCTTTCGCCCACGATGCCCAGCGTCTCTCCCTTGCGCAGCATCAGGTCCACGTCCTTGACGGCGTGGACGATCCGCTGTTTCGACAGCCACCCGGTCTTGCCGTAGACCTTGTTCAGCGCCTTGACCTCGACCGCGGTCTCGCCGGTCTTCGCGCTGCGCTCGGGCGGCGTCATCGAGGGGACCGAGGCCATCAGCATCTGGGTATAGGGCGCCTTGGGCCGGCGCAGGACGTCGTCGCGGTCGCCGTATTCGACGATGCGGCCATGCTGCATGACCACGATGCGGTCCGCGATTTCCGCCACCACGCCGAAGTCATGGGTGATGAACAGCACACCCGTGCCGCGGCGCTCCTGCATTTCCTTGATCAGCTTGAGGATCTGCGCCTGCGTCGTCACATCGAGCGCCGTCGTCGGTTCGTCCGCGATCAGCAGCGCGGGGTCCAGCACGAGGGCCATCGCGATCATGATGCGCTGGCGCTGACCGCCGGACAGCTGATGCGGGAAGGCGTCCACCATCTTCTCGGGATCGGGCAGGTGCACGGCGTCCATGGTCTCGATGGCGCGGCTCCGGCGTTCCGCCGCGGTCATGCTGGTGTGAATCTCCAGCATCTCGGCGATCTGTTCGCCCACCCGCGTGACCGGGTTCAGCGCCGTCATCGGTTCCTGGAAGATCATCGCCATGCGGGTGCCGCGCAGGTCGCGCAGGCGGCTCTTCTCGGCCTTCAGCGTGTCTTCGCCTTCCAGCAGCGTCCGGCCCCCCGTGGGGCGCAGCGCGTCGGGCAGAAGGCCCATCACGGCGGATGCCGTGACCGACTTGCCCGATCCGCTTTCGCCCACCACGCAGACGATCTCGCCGGGGGCGACGGTGAAGCTGATGTCTTCCACCGCGTTGGGGCGGTCGGCGTTCTTCGGCAGGCTGACGGTCAGGCCGCTGACTTCGAGGACGTATTTCTGATCCATGCCCCTGACCTCACACGCGCTTTGCAAAGCGCGGGTCGAGCGTGTCGCGCAGGCCGTCGCCCAGCATGTTCACCGCCAGCACCGTGATGGCCAGGATGATCCCGGGATAGAGGATGTTGTGGGGGTGCAGCTGGAACACCGACCGGCCCTCGGCCATGATGTTGCCCCAGGTGGGAATTTCGGGCGGGATGCCGATCCCGAGGAAGCTGAGGATCGCCTCGACGATGATGGCGGAGGCCACGATGAAGGTTCCCTGCACGATCAGGGGCGCGATGGTGTTGGGCAGGACGTGGCGGACCAGAAGGGTGGGGGTTCGCGTGCCCGCGGTGATCGCGGCCTCGACGTAAGGCTCCTCGCGGATCGACAGCACGATCGAGCGCACAAGGCGCACGACCCGTGGCACCTCGGGCACGACGATCGCGATGATCACGCTGAGAAGCCCGGCGCTGAACAGCGACACGACCGCGATGGCCAGCAGGATCGCGGGGATGGCCATCAACCCATCCATCACCCGCATGATGATGCCGTCGAGCCAGCGCACATAGCCCGCCAGCACCCCGATCGCCATGCCGATGACGATGGCGATGGCGGCGACCGACACCCCCACGATCAGCGAGATGCGGGCGCCGTAGACCACGCGGCTGTAGACGTCGCGGCCCAGCGTGTCGGTTCCCAGCCGGTATTCCACGCTGACGCGCTGCCCGGTGTCGCGGTCGCGCACCGTCGTCTCGTATCCCGGGGGCTGGTTGCGGTCCTTGGGCGAGATGCCCGCCGGATCGCGCGTGCCGAGATAGGGCGCCAGCAGCGCCATCAGCACGACCAGCAGCACAAGAACACCGCCGAACAGGACGGATGTGTTCTGGGCCATGCGGCGCATCGTCTGCCTGGCGGGTGAGATCGCTGCGGTGGACATCAGTAACGGATCCTCGGGTCAAGAAGGGTGTAACTGACGTCGATGATCAGGTTGATCAGGACGTAGATGAAGGAAAACAGCAGGATCACCGCCTGTATCGTGGGATAGTCGCGGGCCAGAACCGCCTCGACCGTCAGAAGGCCGAGACCGGGAATGGTGAAGACCGATTCCGTCACCACCACGCCGCCGATCAGCACGGCGAAGGACAACCCGATCACGGTGACGATGGGCACGGCCGCATTGCGCAGGGCGTGCCGCATCAGCACGCGCGTTTCGGTCTGGCCCTTGGCGCGGGCCGTGCGCACGTAATCCTCGCCCAGGACTTCCAGGACGCTGGTCCGCGTCATGCGGGCGATGAAGGCGACGAAGATGACCGACAGCGCGGTCGCGGGCAGGATCAGGCGATAGAGCCAGCCCCCGACACCGTCAGCGATGCGCTGGTATCCCTGCACCGGCAGCCAGCCCAGCTGGACCGAAAAGACATAGATCAGGGCATAGCCGATCACGAAGACCGGCAGCGAAAAGCCCAGGACCGAAAAGCCCATGATGCCGCGGTCGATCCAGCTGCCCTGCTTGTAGGCCGCCAGCGTGCCCAGCGGCACCGCGATGGCCACGGTCAGCACGATCGTCAGCAGCGACAGCGACAAGGTGGGTTCCAGCCGCGCCGCGATCAGTTCGCTGACCTCCTTCTTGTAGAAGAAGCTTTCCCCGAAATCGCCCTGGAGGATGTTGCCCAACCAGACGAAGAACTGGGAGAAGATGGGTTTGTCGAGCCCGAGGTTCTCGCGGATCTCCGCGATTTGCCGTTCGTTCGCGAAATCGCCCGCGATGATCGTGGCGGGATCGCCCGGGGTCAGGCGCAGCAGAAGAAAAATGAACAGGGCGACCAGCAGCATCACCGGAATCGTCGCGAGTACACGACGCAGAAGGTAGGAGGCCATGCGAGATCAACCCGATTTGAAGGGAGGGAAATGCGGCGCGGGTCGTGCCCGCGCCGCCGTCCGAACCGGTCAGGTTCAGTTCATCGAGATGTTCCAGAACACCGGCGCGCCGGTCTGCAGCAGACCCGACACGTTCTGCTTCATCGCGGCACGGCCCGTCCACTGACCCAGGTGGATATGGGTCGGATAGTCGAACCAGGCGGCCTGGATTTCGTCGACGATCTGCTTCTGCGCCTCGACCGTGGTCGCCCGCGCGAAGGCGTCGCGCAGTTCCTCGATCCGGGCATCGCAGGGCCAGCCGAACAGCGCGGTGTCGCAGCTCGAGTTCAGGAAGGCCGCGGCGACCGGGTTGAAGAGGTCGCCCGTCGTCCAGGACGTGATGAAGGCGTTCCAGCCGCCCTCGGCCGGGCTTTCCTTCTTCGCACGGCGCGCCACCAGCGTCTGCCAGTCCATCGACTGCATGTCGACGTTCAGGCCCACGGCTTCCATCAGGTCCTTGGCGACGGGCGCCAGGTTCGTCAGGACCGCGAGGTCGGTCGAATGCATCAGCAGGATCGGCTCGCCGTTGTAGCCCGACTCGGCGATCAGCTCGCGCGCCTTCTCGAAGTTCGATTCCAGCAGGCCGTCCATGGCCGCGGTCGATTCGAACGGCATGCCGCAGCCGAACAGCGCAAGGCAGATCTCGTAGTATTCGGCGTCGCCGACCACGGCCTGCACGAAGTCTTCCTGGTTGAAGGCGTAAAGCAGCGCCTGCCGCATCTTCGGATTGTCGAAGGGCGGGTGCAGCACGTTGAAGCGGAAGGTGAACTGGTTGCCCGCGGGGTTGAAATCCTCGAGCTTGATGTTCGCGTCTTCCTTCAGGAGCGGCAGAAGGTCATGCGGCGGGGCTTCGATGAAGTCGATCTCGCCCGCTTTCAGCGCGTTGACCGCCTGTTGCTGGTCGCGGATCGGCATCCATTCCACACGGTCGACCTTGACGACCTTGCCGCCGGCGAGGCCCGATGCGGGTTCCGAGCGCGGAACATAACCCGCGAACTTTTCATAGACGATCTTGGTGCCCGGTTCCCACAGATCCGCACGGAAGACGAAGGGGCCGGATCCGGTATAGTCGCTGATCTGTTCCGAGGACGGGGTTGCGGCGATGCGGGCGGGCATCATGAAGGGCACGTTCGAGCTGGGCTTGGCGAGCGCCAGCGTGACCAGGCCCGTGGGCGCGTTCAGCTTGAAGGTGATGGTCTTGTCGTCGGTCGCCTCGAGGCTGTCGACGAAGCTCATCATCTTCTGGCCCATCGCGTCCTTCGACCCCCAGCGCTGGATCGACGCCACGCAGTCGGCGGCCGTCACGGGCGCGCCATCGTGCCAGGTCAGACCGTCGCGCAGCGTCATGGTGATGGTCAGGCCATCATCCGACGTGGTGACGGTGTCGACCATCTGGGGCTGGATGTTGCCATCCGCGTCCAGCGCGAAAAGCGTGTCATAGACCATGTAACCGTGGTTGCGCGTGATGTAGGCCGTGGTCCAGATCGGATCGAGGATCTTCAGGTCCGAGTGGGGAACGGCCCGCAGCACGGTTTCAGCCTGTGCCGCCGAGCCCGAAAAGGTCAGGCCGAGGCTCATGACCATCGCGGCCACGGCGCCGCGCACAAGGCTGCGTCGTGATGTTGTGAACATTTCAGTCTCCCTGTCTGTTCTTGGCGCAGCTTGCGTGCGCTGGACCAACTATTCGGAAGAAGCCGTCTTGTGTCAAATCTTCATATGTTCACGAAACCGGATTGTCTTACCCAGGGGCAACTTTGCGCATCTACTGCCCCCAAATCGCCTTCAGGCAAAGGGGTTCTCGACCTTGGGCCAATAGTTCGGATCGCGCTTGGTATAGGGAATATTTGCATAATCCGGCGTGATCGCCCCGGGCCCCGCAATGTAGATGACCTCCGAGGCGATGGGCGCGAATCCCGCGTGGAAATGCTGCGAGGACTTGACCACCACGATGCGCATCTTCGACAGGTCGAGGCCGAGATCGGTAAAGCACATCGGGTGGAAGGCCTGGGTGCGCCGGTCGCTGAGGACCATGTGAACGCCATCCGCCTCCAGCCAGACGCCGGTGCCCATGGGCATGGAGCCCTCGCCCATCTTCTGGGTCATGTTCTCGCGCACGCCGCGCACGGTGACGGTCAGGTCGATGGGATCGCCCGACATCTCGCCCACCTTGCCGCCCAGGCGCACCTGCATCACCGCGCCCACGCCCGCGTCCTGGCACATGCGCACCACCACCGGGTCCCAGAAGATGCCCAGGGCCACGTCCTTCAATCCGCGCGACAGCACGTCCCGCAGCACGAAGGTCGAATCCGCCGGCGCCCCACCGCCTGCGTTGTCGGCGAAATCGGCCAGGACCACGGGCGTCGCGTTCGCGGCCACGGCGCGGTCGATCGCGCCCCCGATATCGGGCCAGTCGGCGCGGATCTGCTCGCGCAGGGACCAGAGCCTTTCCCCGAATTCGCGCGCCACGGCAGAGGCCTTGTCCGCGTCGCCATCGGTGATGGCCAGCATCCTTGTGCCCACGCGTGCGCAATCGCCCCAGGGAAAGCCGTGGCTCAGCGACAGCGACAGAATGCCGTCCTTGCCTTCGCGGGCCTGCATCTCGTCCACGAAACCGCGCATGGGCGCGCGGGTCGTGTGATACATCGCGATCATCCGGCAATCGTAATCGCGCATGACCGGCCGGATCTTGCCCGCCGCCGTGTCGGCGGCCAGGTTGAAGAGTTCGCGCGCGCGCAGGTGCCCGTCCACATGCGGATATTCCTTGTAGGACACGATCAGGTTGGCGGCGTCCAGCATCTCCTGCGTCAGGTGGTTGTGGGGGTCGATCTCCAGCCCGATCACGCGGTCGGGTCCCAGGATCGCGCGGGCCCGGGTCAGCATGTCGCCCTCGCAATCGTCATAGCCTTCGGCGATCATCGCCCCGTGCATCGACAGAAGCAGGATATCGGGCATTTCCTTGGCGACATCGGCCAGGATCTCGTCGCGATAACCCTCGTAGGTGCTGCGGATCGTGGGGCCCGCGGGCTGGGCGAAGGCGGAGAGGCTTTCGACCACCTCCCAGCCGCGCTCCTCGGCCATCCTGCGCCATTCATGCTGGGGGGTCGAGAACAGGTTCGCGGGTTCGCGCGTCGCCTGGCGGCTGACGAAACTGTCCTCGAAGGCCAGACGCCCGGTCGGGATCGGCGAAAAGCTGTTGGTCTCGGTGGCGAGTCCGGCGATCAGGAGTTTCATTGCCCTTGTCCTTCGAAGTGAATGCGAGTCGGCTTTCGCCACCCTAGGCGGGGCCCGCGCGTCTTGTCCAAGGTTTCGGAGAGGCCGCGCATGGCCCTTGTGCCGGGGGGCGGGACTGCTGCAATCTGGTGAAGGTGTTAAGCGAAACGGGGGACGCCATGACCAGCTTCGACCTGAAGGGACTGCGCGCGCCCGCCAGCATCCGCGTCGACCGCTGGGGCCTGCCCCATATCCGCGCGGCCTCGGTCCGGGACGCCTTCTTCGTCCAGGGCTTCAATGCGGCCCGCGACCGCCTCTGGCAGATCGACCTCTGGCGCAAGCGGGGCCTGGGGCGGCTGGCGGCGGATTTCGGGCCGGGCTACCTGATGCAGGACCGGGCCGCGCGACTGTTCCTCTATCGCGGGCCGATGGGCCCGGAATGGGCCGCCTATGGTGAGGACGCCGAAGCGATCTGCACCGCCTTCGCCGAGGGCATCAACGCCGCGATCGACCAGGTCGAGACGGGCGGCCTGCCGCTGCCGCCGGAATTCATCCGCATGGGCACGCGCCCCGAACGCTGGGCGGCGGAAGACGTGGTGCGCATCCGCACCCATTGCCTGGTGCGCAATGCCGCCTCGGAACTGGCGCGGGCGCAGGTCCTGGCGCTGGCCGACCCCGAGACCGACCTGCTGCGCGCCCCCCTGAACCCGCCCGTCGATGCGGCCGAATGGGCGCTGAACGCAGGAGAGGGCCTGCCCGCCCATGCGCTCTCGGTTCTGGAGCTTGCCATGGCGCCGGTCACCTTCCCGCCGGAACGGCTGGCCGCGTCGCTGGAAGACGCGCCGCGCTGGGCGCGGGTGAACGCCGCCAAGACGGTGGTCACGGTCCCGATGGAGGGATCGAACAACTGGGTCGTCGCGGGCAGCCGCACCGCCAGCGGGCGGCCGATCATGGCCAGCGATCCGCATCGCGCCCATGCCGCGCCGTCGCTGCGCTACATGGTGCACATGACGGCGCCGGGTCTCGACATCATCGGCGCGGGCGAGGCGTCCTCGCCCGGGGTCATGGCCGGGCACAATGGCCACGCGGCCTTCAGCCTGACGATCTTCTGCGCCGACCAGGAGGATGTCTTCGTGCTGACGACCGATCCGGATGCGCCGACGCGCTATCGCCACGGCGCGGGCTGGGCCGAAATGCGCGAGGAGGCCGAGGTTTTCGCCGTGCGCGGCCACCCGGACCAGACGCTTACCTTGCGCTTTTCCCGCCACGGCCCCGTCGTGTGGGAGGAGGCGGGGCGCGCCCTGGCGGTGCGCACCGTCTTCACCGAAGCAGGGTCGGCGCCCTACATGGCCAGCCTGCGGACCATGCGCGCGAAGGGCTTCGCCGCCTTCCGGGACGAGGCCACCCACTGGGGCGCGCCGACGGTGAACCTGGTCTATGCCGATACCGATGGCGATTTCGGCTGGCAGGCGGCGGGGTTCGTGCCCCGCCGCAACGGCTGGCGCGGGCTGGTGCCCGTGGCGGGCGATGGGGACCTCGACTGGCAGGGCTTCATGACCGCCGCCGATCTGCCCCATCTCGACGCGCCGGGGCGGGGATTTGTCCACTCGGCCAACGAGATGAACCTGCCCCCCGATTGGCCCGCCGATACGCCCGTGGGCCATGAATGGTTCGAGGACCTGCGCGCCGCCCGCATCGCCGAGGCCTTGGGCGCGCGAGACGACCATGACATCGCCAGCGCCTGCGCCTTGCAGACCGACACGGCCTCGCCCTTTGCCGCCCGCCTGATCGCGCTCTTGCCCGACGAGGCGCGCGGGGCCGGGATGCTGCGCGCCTGGGACGGACGGTCCGACGCCGGGTCCGGCGCGGCGCTTCTCTATGAACTCTGGTTGTCCTCGCACCTGCGGCCCGCGCTTCTGGCGCGCATCGCGCCGGATGAAGCGCTCCGCCGCTTCCTTGTGCCGGGCAACATCCCCGTCGTCACGGCGGTGATGGAGGGCGCGCATCCACGCCTCGCCGCCCGCGCCGGGCTGGAGACGCCCGAGGCGCGCGCCGCCTTCCTGGCCGAGACGCTGGGCCGCGCCTGGGACGAGGCCGAAGCCCGCTTCGGTGCGCCCGGGACCTGGGCCTGGGGCCGTCTGCACCGCGGCGCCTTCGATCACGCCATTTCCGAGTTTTCCCTGGGGTCCT
>SBFT01000392.1 GCA_006227805.1 Paracoccaceae bacterium | reverse complement strand
TTCGGCCTGATGGCCGTCCAGTTCATGCGCTTCGTCGTCGGCCCCGAGACGTTGCATACCGGCCAGGCCGGGGTCCACGAATAGACGTCGGGCCGCCTGGGCGGGCACCGGCAAGAGGCATCGAGCGAGAGGGAAAACCCGACATGGAATGGTTCGAGGCGCTGTTCTTCCTCCTGGGGATGATCCTGTTCTTCATGGCGCTCGGCGTGCCCGTGGCCCTGGCCTTCCTGGCCGCCAACGTGATCGGCGCGGTCTATTTCATGGGCGGGCGCGGCGATCTGCTCGCCCAGATGGAGCGCGGCATCGGCGCGCTGGTGAACAACGCCATCCCCACGATCACCTCGTTCAACCTGATCCCGGTCCCGATGTTCCTGCTGATGGGAGAGA
The DNA here is from genome assembly GCA_006227805.1 of Paracoccaceae bacterium. Classification (GTDB taxonomy): domain Bacteria; phylum Pseudomonadota; class Alphaproteobacteria; order Rhodobacterales; family Rhodobacteraceae; genus JAGYKE01. The sequence goes on along the minus strand of SBFT01000392.1, from coordinate 4,311 downwards.
TATTCTTCTTCACCGGGCTTGCCGGACGAATGTTCGGCGCGGTGGACAAGCTGATGGGCAGACTCCCCGCGCGCCTGTCCTTCGTCACCGTCGCGGGCGGCACGGCCTTCGCCACGCTCTCGGGCTCGTCGATGGGGTCGACGGCGCTGCTGGGCTCGCTCATGGTGCCCGAGATGCGGCGGCGCGGCTACAAGAAGCACATGGCGATCGGCCCGATCCTGGGCACCGGGGGGCTTGCCATGCTGATCCCGCCCTCGGCGCTGGCGGTGCTGCTGGCGACGCTGGCGGAACTGGACATCGGCAAGGTGCTGATCGCGGGGGTCCTGCCCGGCATCCTGCTGGCCTGCATGTATGCGGTCATGATCCTCGGCATGGCGCTCTGGGATCCCAGTGCGGCACCGGCCTACGAGGTCGAACGCACGACCCTGCGCGAGAAGCTGCGCCTGATCTTCGTCGATATCCTTCCCATGGTCTCGATCGTGATCGGGGTCATCCTGACGATCATGTATGGGATTGCCACCCCATCCGAAAGCGCGGCCTTCGGGTGCCTGGGCGTTCTGCTGCTGGCGGCAGTCTATCGTTCCCTCACCTGGGAGGGGATCGTGAAATCGGTCACCGGCGCTCTGAAGGTCACGACGATGGCGCTGCTGATCATCTTCGGTTCGGCCACCTTCTCGGCGCTGCTGGCCTTTTCGGGCGCCTCCTCGGGGCTGATCCGCTGGGCGACCCAGTTCGACCTGTCGCCCACCACCATGCTGCTGATCATGTTCGCGATCCTTCTGGTCCTGGGGATGTTCATGGACCAGTTGTCGATGATGCTCCTGACGGTGCCGATCTTCTTCCCGCTGGCCCAGACGCTGGGCTTCGACCTGATCTGGTTCGCGGTCATCATTCTTCTGGCGCTCGAGATCAGCTTCACCACGCCGCCTTTCGGGCTTCTGCTCTTCGTGATGAAGGGCGTCTCGCCGCCCGAGACGACGATGCGCGACATCTACATCTCGGCGCTGCCCTACATCGGCTGCTCGATGCTGCTGGTGGGCCTGATGATCCTGTTCCCGCCGATCGCGACCTTCCTGCCGAGTCTCGGGCAATAGCGGGCGGGCCGCGCCGGCCCGCCGACACCCGCCCCCGTTCACAGGCCCCCGTTCACAAGCCCTTGGGATGGGTCAGGAATTCCTCGATGATGTGATCGGGCGCCTTGGTGTAGTCGCCGGTCCGGCTGACCCCCTGCCCCGTCAGGCGCTTCAGTTCGACCGCCATCTGCGCCATCTTCACCGCGATCGGGATGCCGTTGATCACCGGCGCCCCGTCGATCTGGTGATCGTGGAACTGCGAGAAGAGCAGCATCGGGATCCCGCCGCCGGGGATCAACACGTCGGTGCCATCGGCCACCAGCGGACGGCCCTGGTCCTCGAAGAGGCGCTTGACCTCGGCGGCCTTGGCGGCGTCGCCATAGGCGCCCAGGATCTGGCCCGGCTCGAAGGTCATGGCATGGACCCCTGTCACCCTGTCGCGCAGGCCATACTTGCCGATCTGGTGATGGAACCAGGGAATGAAGCGCGGGTTGATCGTGACGATGCCCAGCCGCTGGCCCAGCTGGCAGGCCCAGAGCATCGTCGCCTCGCCCAGGCCGATGACGGGGATGTCGACCACGCTACGCGCCTCGTAGAGGCCCGCGTCCTGGAAATGGCCCACGATGAAGGCGTCGTATCCCTCGCGCTCGGCCCGGATCGCGTTGCAGATCATCTCGCGGGCGCAGCGGAACTCGACCAGCGGATGAGCGTAGCTGTCGAAGGGCGTGATGCCGCGGATGTCGATCTGCGTGCCGGGCCCCGCCACGTGATCGAGATGCGGCTTGAGCATGTCCCAGTAGGATGCGCCATTCTCGTAATCGACGTAGGATTGATACCAGAGCTTCATTTCGACCTGCCTTTCCCTGTTGCTGCGGCAAGGGGGCTCCGCCCCCGCCCGCGCCTGCGGCGCAGGCCCCCCCGGGATATTTGGAGCGAGAGGAAGACGCGATGTCATTCCCTTCCTCTCGCCCCAAATATCCCGGAGCGCGAGGCGGAGCCTCGCTATATCCCGCGGTCCGGTTGCGCGCGTCGGCATGATCCAGATATATGCAAATGCAGACAAGCGGGAAAATCGCCGGAACCAGCGGGGTGCTGCATGAAACCTGAGATCCTGATCCTCGGTGCGCCGCCGCCGCCCCTGTTGGCGCGACTGGGTGATGCGGTCAGGGCGCATGTCCTGACCGAGGGCGATATCGACGCGCGTGCTGCGGGCCGGATCGCGGGCCTTGTCTCGTCTTCCGCCCGGCCGGTGGACGCGGCCCTTCTGGAACAGTTGCCGGCCCTGCGGGTGATCTCCAAGCTTGGGGTCGGCTATGACAACATCGACGTGGCCGCCGCCCGGGCGCGCGGGATCGCCGTCGCCCATACCCGCGATGTCCTGAACGCCGATGTCGCCAATTTCGCCCTGACGCTTCTGCTGGCGGCCAGCCGGGGTCTTGTCTGCGAGGATGCCTATGTCCGCCGCGGAGACTGGGGCCGGGCGCCCATGCCTCCCCTGCGCTGGTCGATCGAGGGCGAGACGATCGGCATCGTGGGCCTTGGCCGGATCGGGCGGACGCTGGCGGCGAAGCTGAGTGCCTTCGGCTGCGAGGTTCTCTATCACGGGCGCCGCCCGCAGCCGGACCAGCCCTACGAATACTGCCCCGACCTGGTCGCGATGGCGCGGCGGTGCCGTGCGCTGATCCTGATCCTGCCGGGCGGGCCGGAGAGTGCGGGCCTCGTGACTGCGCAGGTGATCGACGCCCTTGGGCCCGAGGGCCTGCTGGTCAACGTCGCCCGCGGCGAGGTGGTCGACCAGGAGGCGCTGATCGCGGCCTTGCGCGAGGGGCGGCTGGGACAGGCGGCGCTCGATGTCTTCGCGGACGAACCCCACGTTCCGCAGGCCCTGCGCGACCTGCCGAACGTGATCCTGACGCCCCATGTCGCCAGCGCCACGCGCGAGACACGCCTCGCGATGTTCAACCTCTGCGCGGACAACATCCTGGCCTTCTTCCGCGAGGGCGCCTGCCTGACGCCGGTGCCCGAAAGCGCGCCCGCGCCTCAGACCTGAGCCTCGCCGTCGAGGCGCGCCAGCAAGGCCTTCAGGACCGGTTTCAGCTGGGCCGCGTCGCGCGCGGGGAGCAGATCGAGCACGCCCGCCTCGTGCCGGCGCGCGTCCTCGACCAGACGCGTGGCCAGAGCACGCCCGTCCGGTGTCAGGAACACCCGCACCCGCCTGGCGTCCTCGGGATCGGGGCGGCGCAGGACCAGCCCCTTCTCGGCCATCTGGTCGATGATCCTGGTCAGCCGGGATTGTTCCAGCAGGGACAGTCGCGCCAGCCGGGTCACCATCGCGCCGTCCTCGTCCGTCAGGCAGGCGAGCACGCGCCATTCGGGAACCCGCAAGCCCGCCTTGCGCGCGCGGGCATGGAACTGCGCGCTGGCCCGGTCGCTGACCGCGGCCAGAAGGTAAAGCAGATACTCGTCCACGAAAGGGGCGGACGTGATCCCGCCGGGGCGCGCTTCATCGGGCATGGTGCATTCCGGTTGCAAGAAATCGCTTGACCAAGGATATATGAATTTTCATATTTATGCAAAGGGAGGGAGTCGATCCGTGACGTTGACCCTGAACATAGCAGGTATTTCCGACGAAACGGACCGCATTCGCGTGTTCGAGTTAACGCCCGCCGGCGCCGAGGCGCTTCCCGCCTGGACGCCGGGGGCGCATCTCTGCTTCGATCTGGGTCCCGCGGGATCGCGATCCTACTCGCTGATCGCCTGGCCGGGCCAGCAGGACGGCCGCTACCGCATCGCCGTCCAGCGCGAGGATGAGGGCAGCGGCGGATCGAAGGCGATGCATGGCCTGAAGCCGGGCGACAGGCTGACCGCCACGCCCCCGAAGAACGATTTCGAACTGGGCGATCACGCGGGGCCGGCGCTCCTGCTGGCGGGCGGGATCGGGATCACGCCGATGATCGCGATGGCCACCGCGCTCTCGGCGGAGGGGCGCGATTTCCGGCTGGTCTATGCCGCGCGCTCGCGCGCGGTGATGGGGTTCGGCGCGGCGCTGGGTTCGGCCTTCGGCGACCGCGTGACACTGGCCTTCGATGACGAGACACCGCTCGATCTCGACGCGCTGATGGCTGGTCTGGACGCGCGGACCCATCTCTATGTCTGCGGTCCGCGCGGCATGATCGAGGCGGCCCGCGCCGCGGCGGCCCGCGCCGGACTGCCCGGGGACCAGGTCCATGTCGAACTG
>SBFT01000269.1 GCA_006227805.1 Paracoccaceae bacterium | reverse complement strand
ATCAAGGTCAACGTGACCGATTACGACAGCAACGACACCGCCCTTGCCCGCGTCCGCCAGGGCGGACATGGTTTCGACATCGTGGTGCCGACGAACAGCTATATCCCGACCTGGATCGAGGAAGGGCTGATCGTGCCGCTGGACATGTCGATCGTCACCAATCACGGCAACATCGCGCCGGAATGGATGGACGTCGATTTCGACCCGGGCCGTCAATACACCGTGCCGTGGCAATGGGGCACGACCGGCGTGGCCGTCGATACCGCGGTCTACAGTGGCGACATCAACGACGCCGGCGTGATATTCAACCCGCCCGATGAACTGAAGGGCAAGATCAACGTCGTCCCCGAGATGTCCGACGTCATGTCCATCGCGATCTATTACGTGGGCGGCGAATCCTGCACCGGTGATCTCGAGGTGCTGCGCAAGGTGCGCGACATGCTGGTCGCGGCCAAGCCGCACTGGAAGGCCATCGATTACGGCACGATCGAGAACTACGTCGCGGGCGACTTCTCGGCAGGCATCAACTGGAACGGGGCGACGATGCGTGGGCGGCTTCAGAAGGACACCATCGCCTATGGCTATCCGGCGACCGGTTACCCGGTGTGGATGGACAACGCGGCCGTTCTGGCGGACGCGCCCAACCGGGACAACGCGATGAAGTTCATCAACTTCATCCTCGAGCCCGAGAATGCGGCCATGCTGTCGAACTTCGCCCGCTACGCCAATGGCGTGACCGGGTCGGCCGAATTCATGGACGAGGTCATGCGCGGCGCGCCCGAGATCAACGTCCCCGCGGAACTGGTGGCGGCAGGCAAGTTCAGCCCCGCCTGCCCGCAGGAGATCAACGACCTGCACACGCGCATCTGGACCGAGGTGATGCAGTAACCGTCTGACCTCGCCAACATGGCCGCGCCATCCCGCGCGGCCCCCGCGCCTCCGGTCCCGAAGCCGGGGGCGTCCTTGTCGGAGCGATCCGCAACGCCCCAGAGAGCTGCCCATGCCCGTGAGCTACAGGAATTCCGAGGCCGCCGCCCCCGTGATGCAGGGCACGCCTGTCCCTCCGGAATGGCGGATCCCGCCCGCCGGCTACGACACGCCGCCCTTCAACCGCTGGACCTTCCAGAACATGCGGCAGGTCGCGCGCACCGCCGATATCCCGCGCGGCGCGACCGTCTGGGACATGCCGGGCGCGGCGCAGGATGTGGACGATGTCCGGTTCGACGCGCCGTCCGGTCCGACCACCTGGGCGCGGATGCTCGACGACACCTATACCGATGCGACGGTGATCTGGCACGACGGGCGCATCCTGGTCGAACAGTATTTCAACGGCATGACGCCGCGCCGCCAGCACATCGTCTTTTCCATGTCGAAAAGCCTGACTTCGGCGGTCGCGGGCTGCCTGATCGGCGACGGCCTGATCGATCCGGCCGCGCCGGTGACCGGATACGTGCCCGATCTGGCGCGCACGGCGTGGAACGGGGCCAGCGTGCAGCAGGTGCTCGACATGACGACGGGGGTGGTCTTCGACGAAACCTATGACGACCCCGGGGCCGAAGTCTGGCGTCTGGACGTGGCCGCCGGTCTGCGCCCCGCGCCGCCCGACATGACCGACCCGCCCGACACGATCCGGGACCTGATCCTGTGGCTGACCGCCTCCGAGGCGGAACATGGCGCGCGGTTTTCCTACCGCTCGATCGAGACCGAGGTCCTGTCCATGATCCTCGAGGCGGCGACGGGCCAGAACTTCATCCCGATGATGTCGGAACGGCTCTGGGCGCCGATGGGCGCCGAGGAAGACGCCTTCATCGTCGTCGACCGCGCCGAGTTCGGCCTCTCCGACGGAGGCATCTGCGCTAGCCTGCGCGACATGGCGCGGTTCGGCCGCCTGCTTTTGGAGGATGGGCGCCGCGAGGGGCGGCAGATCGTGCCGCCCGACTACATCGCGGACATCCGCGCGGGCGATCACGGGCTGTTCGACGATCACGGGCGGGCGCTGTTTCCCGAGGGGCGCTACCGCAACATGTTCTGGATCCCCGACCGCGACCGCCCCGGTCATCTGTGCCTCGGCATTCACGGCCAGCACGTCTGGGTCGATCCCGAACGCGGTCTGGTCGCGGTCAAGCTGTCCAGCCAGCCCGAGGCGGTTTCGGACGAAAAGCATCATCTGGGCGACTGGATGGCGGGTGTGGACGCGGTTCTCGCCGCGCATGGATAAGGAGACGCGCGCGTGTCGGAAGACCTTCTCTACATGACGGCAACCGAGGCGCTGGGGCGCTTCGCTGCCAGGACATTGTCCCCGGTAGAACTGCTGGACGCGCAGATCGCGCGCGCCGAGGCCACCGCAGACAGCATCAACGCCTTCACCTACACCCATTTCGACGAGGCGCGCGAGGCCGCCCGCGCGTCCGAGGCGCGCTGGCAGAAGGGCGCGCCGATCGGGTGCCTGGACGGTCTGCCGGTCGCAATCAAGGACGAAAGCTTCATTGCCGGCAAGCCGACCTCGGGCGGGTCGCTGATCATGAAGGACCACATCGCCACGCATACCTCGCCCCTGAACGAACGCATCCTTGCCGAAGGGGCCATCGTCCATGCGCGCACCGCGACGCCCGAGTTTTCCTGCGCCGGCGTCACCTGGACGCGGGCCTGGGGCGTGACGCGCAACCCGTGGAATCCGGACATGACCCCCGGCGGGTCATCGGGCGGATCGGCCGCGTCGCTGGCGCTGGGGACGTCCTCGCTGGCGACGGGGTCGGATATCGGCGGCTCGATCCGCATCCCGGCCTCGTGCTGCGGCCTTGTCGGATACAAGCCGCCCTATGGCCGCAACCCCGATGACCCGCCCTTCAACCTGGATTTCTACTGCCACACCGGGCCGATGGCGCGGTCGGTCCCGGACGCGATCCTCTTGCAGAACGTGATGTGCGGGCCGCATCCGCATGACATCAGCACGCTCTATCCCAAGCTGACGCTTCCCGCGGAATACCCCGGCATCAAGGGCTGGAAGATCGCCCTGTCGGTGGACCTGGGCTTTTTCGCGGTGGATCCGGATGTCAGGCGCAACACGCTGGCCGCCGCCGATGTCTTCCGCAGTCTTGGTGCCACGGTGGAAGAGGTCGACATCGGCTGGGGGCCCGAGGTGCTGGAGGCCTGCATGGACTATCTCTCGCATCTCTTCGGGGGGGCGCTGTCGATGGAGCTGGAGGCACATGGCGACCTGATGACGACCTATTGCCGCGACTTCGCCGAGAAATCGCTGGCGTCGTCGCCGCAGAAATTCGTCCAGAGCCTGGGCGTGGCGGGGCAGTCCTATCTCAAGCTCGGGCCGCTTCTGGAACGCTATGACTGCCTGATCTGTCCCACCAATGCCCTGCCGGCGGTGCCCGCGGATTTCGACCCCTCGCGCGACAGCGTGAGCGTGGACGGAACCCCAGTCCGCCCGGAACTGGGCTGGGTCATGACGACACCCTTCAACATGATGAGCCGGTGCCCCGTCCTGTCGGTGCCGTCGGGCTTTGCCGCCAATGGCGTGCCCACGGGTCTGCAGATCGTCGGCCCGACGTATCGCGACGGCGTCGTCATGCAGGCGGCGATGGCGTTCGAGGCGGCAAGCGGCGGCTGGTTCGCGCCCGGACACCGCCCCGCGGTCTGAGCGCGCTCCGAACCTCCCGCCCGCTCCGGCGCCGCATGGGGACCGGCTGCGCCCGGGTTTCCAGGAGCGAATCGCAAACCTCTCCCTGAACGGCGGAGGCCGGGCGCCCGCCCGCGACGCCGTTGCGTGGCGTCTGTCAACTGCGCGCTGTCATGAAACCTGTCGGCAAACTGTCCACGCCAGCCTGCTGTCAACCGCGGAATGTCACGAAAAAGATACACGTATAGCGCGAACGTATAGTTTTGACAGACACTTGCGCCCCTGCCATCCAGAAGATGACTCTGGAACCACTTTTTTGTGGTGGGGTCCGCAACACTGAAAACTGGGGGAAGAAATGCAAGAATTCGACAAGACCGAACTGATCGCGATCTGCCGGGGGAAATTGCAGGAGGACGGATTCCGCGTGGTGGTCGAACAGGATTTCGACCGCATCCCGTCGATCCTCGACGAGATCGGCAAGCCCTACCTGACACCCAAGATGTCGCCTCTCTACAACGATTTCACCGGGCACGACTGCTTCTGGTTGCTGTTGATGCGCGACAACCGGGTCGTGGCGGCGGCGGGCACGCGGCTGGACGACATCGGCGGCGGCAGCATCGCGGAATACTGGCGGCGCACCATGCGCCGGCAATACGGCGCGAACGAACGCCAGGTGATCGGGCGGGTGGCCGATCCGGTCGAGCAGGACCTGCGCGGACGCCTGGCCTATTTCGGCGATCTCTACTTCACCACCGAGGCGGGCCGCTCGATCACGACGGTGCGGCGCTTCGTGCTGATCGGGCACATGATCACGTCGCTCAAGTGGAACCCGGACTGGACCTATGCCTTCCTGCGCGAACGCGACGTGCGGCGCGGGGCCTGTTTCCACTATGGCTTCAACCGCTTCATTCCCGACGCACAATTCTGGATCGACCCGCCCGCCCCGCGCGAGAACACCGAATACTGCGCGATGACCAGCCGGCGGGACCTGGCCTACATGGCCTCGAGCTATGTCAGGTCACCGGAGCGGCTTTGAGAAGTTCAGCACCAGCCCCTGGCCGCCTTCCCCGATGACGGGCA
>SBFT01000139.1 GCA_006227805.1 Paracoccaceae bacterium | reverse complement strand
CGTTCGCCCGCCGCGGTCAGCGCATAACCCTGCGGCGAGCGGATGAAGAGCGCGCTGTCCAGCGCCGCTTCGAGGCGCGCGATGCGGCGGCCGACGGTGGCCGGGTCCATCCGCAGCCGTTTGCCCGCCCCGGAGAGGCTCTCCTCGCGCGCGACATGCAGGAAAACGCGCAGATCGTCCCAGTTCGGCTCCATCCCTTGCCCCTTCGATCATGCATTTCTGCAAAATGCCTTTGAAATCTTGCCTCTGTTCGGGGGATTTTTGCAAGGCTATGGTCGGATCATCGGATTTCCACCCGGATCGGGCCATGTCGGCCACCGCGCCACTGCGCGGGCACCCCGGGTGCATCATGCGGGAGGATACGCGACATGCAGGAACTGACCCATTATCTGAACGGCGCCCATGTGAAGGGCACGTCCGGCCGCTTCGCCGATGTCTACAACCCGGCGACGGGCGAGGTTCAGGCCCGCGTGCCGCTGGCCTCGAAGGCCGAGGTCGACCAGGCCGTGCAAATGGCTGCCGCCGCCCAGCCTGCCTGGGCCGCGATGAACCCGCAGCGCCGGGCGCGCGTGATGATGGCCTTCGTGGGTCTGCTGAACCGCGACATGGACAAGCTGGCCGAGGCGCTGAGCCGCGAACATGGCAAGACCATCCCCGACGCCAAGGGCGATGTGCAGCGCGGCCTCGAGGTGGTGGAATACTGCATCGGCGCGCCGCAGATGCTGAAGGGCGAATTCACCGACAGCGCGGGCCCCGGCATCGACATGTATTCGATGCGCCAACCCCTGGGCGTCACCGCGGGCATCACACCCTTCAACTTTCCCGCGATGATCCCGATGTGGATGTTCGCCCCGGCGCTGGCCTGCGGCAACGCCTTCATCCTCAAGCCCAGCGAACGGGACCCGTCCGTGCCCCTGATGCTGGCCGAACTGATGGAGGAGGCGGGCGCGCCCAAGGGCATCCTCCAGGTCGTGAACGGCGACAAGGAGGCGGTCGACGCGCTGCTGCATCACCCGGTCGTGCAGTCGATCGGCTTCGTCGGCTCGACCCCGATCGCGGAATACATCTACGCCACCGGCTGCGCGAACGGCAAACGCGTCCAGTGCTTCGGCGGCGCGAAGAACCACATGATCATCATGCCGGATGCCGACATGGACCAGGCGGCGGACGCCCTGGTGGGTGCGGGCTATGGCGCGGCGGGCGAACGCTGCATGGCGATCAGCGTCGCCGTCCCCGTGGGCGACGAGACCGCCGACCGCCTGATCGCGAAGCTGGTGCCGCGGATCGAGAAGCTGAAGGTCGGCCCCTACACCGCCGGCAACGACGTCGATTACGGCCCCGTCGTCACCGCCGCCGCCAAGGCGAACATCGAACGCCTGGTGCAGTCGGGCGTCGACCAGGGTGCGAAACTGGTCGTCGATGGCCGCGGCTTCAAGTTGCAGGGCTACGAGAACGGCTTCTTCGTGGGTCCGCATCTCTTCGACCACGTGACGAAGGACATGGACATCTACAAGACCGAGATCTTCGGCCCCGTCCTGTCGACCGTGCGCGCCAGGACCTACGAGGAGGCCATCGGCCTGGCGATGGATCACGAATACGGCAACGGCACCGCGATCTTCACCCGCGACGGCGACACCGCGCGCGATTTCGCCAACCGCATCAACATCGGCATGGTGGGCATCAACGTGCCGATCCCGGTGCCGCTGGCCTATCACACCTTCGGCGGCTGGAAGAAGTCGGTCTTCGGCGACCTGAACCAGCACGGGCCGGACGCGTTCAAGTTCTACACCCGCACCAAGACGATCACGGCGCGCTGGCCGTCCGGGATCAAGGAAGGCGGCGAATTCTCGATCCCCGTCATGGAGTGATCGCCCGAGGAGCCGGACAACGCCCCCTGCCATGCAGGGGGCCGTTTGCGTTTTCCGGACCCGGCGGCGGTTTCCCGCCGCCCGCATCCCGGAGGAGACGGCGGACCCACAGAATTGTGAGTCCGCATCATCTTTTCCAACGGCACCGCCTGCGCTATAGCGGGGCGGCACGATGACTTCGCGCTTGAAGGAGATCCCGATGGCCAAGACCCCGATTTCCCGCCGCAACATGCTGTTCGCCACCGGCGCCGCGCTGATGGCGCCCGCGATCGCGCGCGCGCAGACGCCGGACAGCTGGAACCTGGCCTTCCCTCAGAACGAACCCGTGATCCGCGACCAGGAGCCGGTGCGCCGCAACGTCTCGTCCTTCAGGACACGCAACTGGCAGGATTACTTCGACCGCCTGGGCGATGGCGCGATCCTGGCCGACATCACCAGCCGCGCGGTGCATTACTGGGGCCCCGACGGTCAGACCTATCGCCTCTACCCCTCGTCCGTCCCGCAGAGCGAGGAGATGACGCGCCGCGGCCGCACCCAGGTCGTGCGCAAGGTTGTGGGCCCATCCTGGACGCCGACCGACAACATGCGTCGGCGCGACCCCAGCCTGCCCGCCTTCATGCCGCCCGGTCCGGGCAATCCGCTGGGCACGCATGCGCTCTATCTGACCTGGCCCGCCTACCTGATCCATGGCACGCATGACACGCGCAAGATCGGCCGGATGAGTTCCTCGGGCTGCATCGGGCTCTACAACCCGCACATCGAAGAGCTGTTCTCGATGGTGAACATCGGCACCCAGGTCGTGATGCTCTGACGCGGTTTACCCGCGCCCCCGACCGGGTTTAGGCTGGCCCCGAAGGAAGGGGGGCCGGATGATGCAGGACTTCACGATGGGGATCGAGGAGGAATACCTCCTCGTCGATCTGGACAGCCTGACCCTGACCGAGGCGCCCGAGGCCCTGATGCAGGCCTGCGCCGCGGAACTCGACACCCAGGTCAGCCCGGAATTCCTGCAATGCCAGATCGAGATCGGCACCAAGGTCTGCGCCGACATCGGCGCCGCGCGCGAGGATCTGAAGCGCCTGCGCGCCTGCGTGGCGCGCCAGGCGCGGCGGTTCAACATGGCCCCGATCGCCGTCTCCTGCCACCCCTTCGCCGACTGGAAGGATCAGCACCGCACCGAGAAGGAGCGCTATTCCCAGTTGCAGCAGGCCATGGGCGGGGTGGCGCGGCGGCTTCTGATCTGCGGGATGCATGTTCACGTGGGACTGCAGGACAAGGCGCTGCGCACCGACCTGATGCCGCAGCTGTCCTATTTCCTGCCGCATCTTCTGGCGCTGTCGACCTCCTCGCCGTTCTGGCAGGGCGACGACACCGGACTGGCCTCTTACCGGCTGACGGTGTTCGACAACCTGCCCCGCACGGGCCTGCCGCCGCAGTTCGGCAGCTGGGCGGAATACGAGCGCACCACCGGCACCCTGATCGAGCTGGGGATCATCGAGGACACGACGAAGATCTGGTGGGACCTGCGGCCGTCGCACCGGTTCCCGACGCTCGAGACGCGGATCATGGATGTCTCGCCCCGGCTGGAACATGCGCTGTCGCTGGCCGCCGCCGTGCAGGCCATCACCCGGATGCTGTGCCGGCTGCGCGCGCAGAACCTGCGCTGGCGCGAATACGACCGCTTCCTGATCGCCGAGAACCGCTGGCGCGCGCAGCGCTATGGCATCACCGAGGGGCTGATCGACTTCGGCGAGGGCCGCATCCGCGCCCTGCCCGACCTGGTGAACGAGTTGATCGGGATGCTGGCCGAGGATGCCGAGGCGCTGGGCTCGATGAGCGAGATCGCGGGCCTGAAGGACATCCTGGACCAGGGCACCAGCGCCACGCGCCAGCGTCGCATCCATGCCGAGGCCCAGGCCACGGGCCGCGATCCCGGCCGCGCCGTGGTCGAGCACCTGATCGAGGAATTCATGGCCGACCTCTGAGCGTCACGATTGCCGGTTGATCGGCCCGGGGCGGGCGGTTATTAAACACTTGTTCAATTCTTCGCGTGTCATGGGGAGGGGATAACCGATGGATTTCGCGCTGACCGAGGAACAATCCGCCATCTTCGACATGGCCCATGCCTTCGGACAGGAGCATGTCGCCCCCTTCGCCCGCCAATGGGAGCGGGACGGCACCATCCCGAAGGACCTCTGGCCGCGTGTGGGCGAACTGGGCTTCGGCGGGCTTTACGTGTCCGAGGAGACGGGCGGCGCGGGGCTGGGGCGGCTGGACGCCACGCTGGTCTTCGAGGCGCTGTCCATGGCCTGCCCGTCGGTCGCGGCGTTCCTCTCGATCCACAACATGTGCGCGCGGATGCTGGACAGTTTCGCCGGGGACGCGCTGAAGGCGCGCGTCATGCCGGACGTGCTGGCGATGAACACGGTCCTCTCCTACTGCCTGACCGAACCGGGATCGGGATCGGACGCGGCGGCGCTGAAGACGAGGGCGACGCGCACCAATGACGGCTATGTCCTCAACGGGACCAAGGCCTTCATCTCGGGCGGCGGCTATTCGGACGCCTATGTCTGCATGGTGCGCACCGGCGGCGACGGGCCGAAGGGCATCTCGACCCTCTATGTCGAGGACGGCACGCCGGGGCTGTCCTTCGGGGGCCTGGAAGACAAGATGGGATGGCGCTCGCAGCCCACGGCGCAGGTGCAGTTCGACGATTGCACGGTTCCGGCGGGCAACCTTGTGGGCGAGGAAGGCCAGGGTTTCCGCTATGCGATGATGGGTCTGGACGGGGGCCGCCTGAACATCGCGGCCTGTTCGCTGGGGGCCGCCCAGACCGCGCTCAAC
>SBFT01000015.1 GCA_006227805.1 Paracoccaceae bacterium | reverse complement strand
CTTCGCGTTCGCGGCCTCCTGGTACCAGCGCGCCAGGCAATTGCGACAGAAGCCGGCCAGGTTCATCAGGTCGATGTTCTGGACGTCGGGGCGGTCTTCCATCAGGTGCTGGCGAAGGCGTCGGAAGGCGGCGGCTTCCAGTTCCGTGCGGGTCTTGTCGTCCATGTCTCGGGCTCCCTCTTGCTCGGGTTCACTCTAGGCGCGCGCCCGTTTTCTTGCAAAGAAAACGGTCCGGAAAGTCTTCGACTTTCCGGCCGCTCAGACCCCTGCCAGCGCCAGCGCGCGTTCGAGAACGGGCGCCAGCCGTTCGGCCCAGTGCTTCTGCCCCGCCTCGTCGGCGATCAGGTCGTTGCGGACCTCGATCAGGACGTTCGGGCGGCCCTGCCTCAGTGCGTGCCGGTCGATCGTGTCGCCGGGCAGGTGGCCCGAATAGGGTTCGTTGTCGCCGACACAGAGATCGCCCTCGTCCGTCAGCAACCGGATCAGCGGCCGCGCCAGCCGGTCGTCCGCCGCGTAGAGCACGCCCACATGCCAGGGCCGGGGATCGCGGCCACGCAACTGGCGGGTGAAGGAATGGACCGACAGGATCACCGCATGCGGCAGGGCGGACAGGCGCGCCAGCTGGTCGTCATAGGGCTGGTAGAACATCGCCATCCGGCGCGCCACCTCGGCCGGGCCGGCATGGCGGTTCGCAGGGATGATCGACCCGTCATAGAGCTTCATCAGAAGCGTCGGATCGTCCGGGCCGCGGTTCGGGTCGATCACCAGGCGCGAGAAGTTCGACGCCACGACCGGCGAATTCAGCAATTCGCCCAGGTGCCGCGCCACTCCGTAGGCGCCGACATCATAGGCGATGTGGCGTTCCATGTCGGCGCGGTGCAGCCCCAGATCGCCGCCGTTCACATCCGCGGGCACGACATTGGTGGCGTGATCGCAGGTGATCAGCCAGCGGCCGGGCCGGGTTTCGCCATGGATGAAGTAAGGGGAATACGTCATGGGCCTGTCATCTTGTGCGGCGCACATCTAGGACAGTTGCCGACCATTTGGAATTGGGCGATAAGCGCAACATCACCGTGTTTGCGTTAACATCTTGCAGGGCGAGGAAAGGCAGGCAGATGAGGCGGCTGAGAAACGTCAAGATCGTGGCGACGCTGGGTCCGGCATCCGACACCTACGAGATGATCCGCGCCCTGCACGAGGCGGGGGCCGACGTGTTCCGCCTGAACATGTCCCACGGCACCCATGACGAGATCGCCGCCAAGCACGCGATCATCCGCCGGATCGAGGAGGAGGTGGGCCGCCCCATCGCCATCCTGGCCGATCTGCAAGGCCCCAAGTTGCGCGTGGACGCTTTCGCCAATGACGCCGAGGACCTGGTCGAAGGCGCGGCCTTCCGGCTCGATCTCGATCCCGCGCCGGGCGACGCCGCGCGCGTCTGCCTGCCCCATCCCGAGATCTTCGCGGCGCTGAAGCCCGGCGCGCATCTTCTGGTCAATGACGGCAAGATCCGTCTGCGGGTCGAGACCTGCGGCCCCGACTTCGCCGAATGCACCGTGATCACCGGCGGCACCATCTCGAACCGCAAGGGGGTGAACGTGCCGGATGTGGTCCTGCCGCTGGCGGCCCTGTCGGACAAGGACCGCGCGGATCTCGAGTTCGTCTGCGACCTGGGGGTGGACTGGCTGGCCCTGTCCTTCGTGCAGCGCCCCGAGGACGTCGAGGAAGCGCGTGCCCTGGCGCGCGGCCGCGCCGCGATCCTGTCGAAGATCGAAAAGCCCTCGGCGGTCGATCAGTTCGACGCGATCCTCGCGGCGAGCGACGGCATCATGGTGGCGCGCGGCGATCTGGGCGTGGAATTGCCCGTCCAGGCGGTGCCGCCGATCCAGAAACGCCTGGTCCGGCGGACCCGGGCCGCGGCCAAGCCGGTGATCGTGGCGACGCAGATGCTGGAGAGCATGGTCACGAGCCCGATGCCGACCCGGGCCGAGGTGTCGGACGTGGCGACCGCCATCTACGAAGGCAGCGACGCGATCATGCTCTCGGCCGAGAGCGCCGCGGGCCATTACCCGGTCGAGGCGGTGCGCACGATGGACAAGGTCGCGGCCGAGGTCGAGGCCGACCCGACCTATGCCCAGATCATCGCCGCCTCGCGCACGGTGAAGGGCGACTCGATCGCCCATGGCATCGTCGCCGCCGCGCGCGAGATCGCCGAGACCACGGACATCAAGGCGATCTGCTGCTTCACCCAATCGGGCACCACGGCGCTGCTGACCGCGCGCGAACGCCCCGGCGTGCCGATCATCGCGATGACCTCGCTGCGGCGCACGGCGCGGCGCCTCGCGCTCAGCTGGGGCTGCCACTGCGTGATGACCGAGGAACTGACCCGCTTCAAGATGGCGGTCGTGAACGCCGCCCGGGCGGCGCGCGCGGCTGGCTTCGCCACCGAGACCGACCAGATCGTCGTGACCGCGGGCGTTCCCTTCAACGTCCCCGGCACCACGAACATCCTGCGCGTGGCGCCCTGCGATGAACGTTTGATCTTCAGCACCGACCCGGGTTAGGATCGCGGCGCGAGCCAGCAGCGCCGAGGCGACAATGGATACCGATCTGGCCCTGATCGTCGGCCTCATCCTGGGGGCGTTCTCGCTGATCGGCGCGGTGGGGGCGATCACCGAAGGCCGCGCCGCGCGCGCCACGGCGCTCAGTTTCCTGATCGCGGGCAGCCTCGTGCTCTATGCCCTCGAGATGAAGCCCGGCGGTTACGAACTGGAGGAGGTGCCCGAGGTCTTCTTCCGCATCGTGGGCCGGATCCTGGGCTGAAAAACCCCCTTGCCAGTCACGGGCTTCTCACCTAAACGGACCGCTCATTCGCGCGGCCGGCCAGAAGCGGCATGCCGAGTCGCGCCTGCAACGTACCGAAGAAGACGGAGACGGAAATGCCCAAGATGAAGACCAAGTCGAGCGCGAAGAAGCGCTTCAAGATCACGGCCACCGGAAAGGTCATGTCGGCCCAGGCGGGCAAGCGCCACGGCATGATCAAACGCAGCAACAAGTTCATCCGTGACGCGCGCGGCACCACCACGCTGAGCGCACCCGATGCCAAGATCGTCAAGGGCTACATGCCCTACGACCGCTGATAGGAGGCCAGACACATGTCCCGCGTTAAAGGTGGAACCACGACGCACGCGCGTCACAAGAAAGTCCTCAAGGCCGCCAAGGGTTACTATGGCCGCCGCAGCACCACCTTCAAGGTGGCCAAGCAGGCGGTCGACAAGGCGAACCAATACGCGACCCGCGACCGCAAGACCCGCAAGCGCAACTTCCGCGCGCTCTGGATCCAGCGGATCAACGCGGCCGTCCGCGCCCATGACGAGGCGCTGACCTATTCGCGCTTCATCAACGGTCTGGCGCTGGCCGGGATCGAGGTGGACCGGAAGGTCCTGGCCGATCTGGCCGTGCATGAACCCGAAGCTTTCGGCGCGATCGTCGCCCAGGCGAAGGGCGCGCTGGCCGCGTAAGCGACCGGCACCTGCAGACGGATCAGGGCCGCGCCTTCGGGGGCGGCCTCTTTCGTTGCAGGGGGCTCTGCCCCCGTCGCGCGTGCCGCGCGCCTCCCCCGGGATACTTGGGGCGAGAGGAAGGAGATGGCGCGTTCGTCCTGCTTCTTTCTGGTCCCAAATACGCAGGGCCTGTCCCAATCAGGCGCGCGTCAGCGGGCGTTGGAGCGCCGCGCAGACCGCCCCCGTCAGCAGCACGCCCGAGGCCACCAGAAGGCTGGCCCCGATGCTGCCGGCCCGGTCTCCGATCAGGCCCGCCCCCACCGGCCCCAGCGTCTGCGAGACCGCGAAGACGATGGTGAAGAGGCTGATCGCGGCGCCCCAGCTGTCCTGCGGCAGGTTGCGGCGGCTGAAATTGGTGATGGCGCCGGGCGCCTGGAACACCGACAGCCCGAAGATCACGGCCGAGATCAGCAGGCCCGTCAGCGTCGGCCAGAGGACAGGCAGGCTCGAGCCTATGGCGATGTTCGTCAGGATCAGAGCCAGGGGCACGCCGTTGTCGAAGCGCGCGAAGACGCCCCGCCAGACGAAGGGCGACGCGCAGATCGACAGCCCCACAAGCGTCCAGACCGCGGCGATCTGAAGGCCCGTGGCCTGTTGCGCCGTCATCCAGGCCGCGATGAAGGTCAGGTAGACGATGTAGCCCAGGCCGAAGCCCGCATAGCCCGCCAGTTCCCCCAGCATCCGGCGCAGCGGCACCGGCGCCGCCCGTGGTGCGCCGCCTGACGCGGGCCGCATCTGCCGCGCCGCCCAGAGCGACAGGGGACACATCGCGAAACTCGCCACCCCGATCGCGATCCAGCCCCAGGCCCAGGCGGAGGGGCCGTGGAGTTCCAGGACCGTCGGAATGAAGATGCCGGCCAGAACCACGCCCGACCCGCCGCCCACGCCGAAATAGATCGCGATGGACAGCGCGTTCAGCCGGGGCCGGTCGAAGAACAGCCCCGCCGCCAGCGCGCCCCCTGTGGCGAAGGACATGGCCCCCAGAAGTCCGGCGGCGAAGCGCCACAGCGACTGCGCGACGAGGCTTTCGTTCAGGCCGGTGCAGAACAGAGCGATGGCCGTGCTCCAGACCCCGAAGGCGAAGAGGCGCGCGGGCCCGATCCGGCGCAGGAGAACCAGCGTCAGGACCGCGCCGCAGACATAGCCCAGCGCATTGGCGGTGTTCAGCCAGCC
>SBFT01000276.1 GCA_006227805.1 Paracoccaceae bacterium | reverse complement strand
TGGGGGCCGTGGTCTCGGTCGCGGCCTGGGATTTCGTGATGGACCTGGTCGCACGCGCGCCGCTCCTGGGCTGGGCGGTGACGGGGCTGATCGCGGCGCTGCTCCTTGTCATGGCCGCGATCGCGCTGCGCGAGGCGGCGGCCTTCGGGCGGCTGTCGCGGCTGGACGATCTGCGCCAGGCGGGCGACACGGCACGGATGAACCATGACCTCGAGGCCGCGCGTGGCGTCGTCGCGCGTCTGCTGCGGCTCTATGGCGGGCGCGAGGACACGCGCTGGGGCCGCGACCGGCTGGCGGAGCGCCGGGGCGACGCCTTCGACGCCGATGCCCTGCTGGACCTGGCCGAGGCCGAATTGCTGGCCCCGCTCGATGCCCAGGCCGCGCGCGAGGTCGAGGCCGCGGCCCGCCAGGTGGCGATGGTCACCGCGCTGGTGCCCTTGGCGCTGGCCGATGTGGCGGCGGCGCTGACGGCCAACCTGCGGATGATCCGGCGCGTGGCCGAGATCTATGGCGGGCGGTCGGGGTTCCTGGGGTCCTGGCGGCTGACGCGGGCGGTGATGACGCACATGGTGGCGACGGGCGCCGTCGCGGTGGGCGACGACATGCTGGAACCGCTTCTGGGCGGGTCGATCCTGGGCAAGCTCAGCCGCCGTTTCGGCGAGGGGCTGGTGAACGGCGCGCTGACGGCGCGCGTGGGCGTCGCCGCGATGGAGGTCTGCCGCCCGCTGCCATTCTCTCCGCGCCGCCGCCCCTCGGTGCGCGGCATGGTGAAGAATGCCCTGGGCGGGCTTTTCACATCGCGCGCCGGAAAGGACTGAACCCGGCGGCCCGGCTTGTCCGCAGCGCCCCTTGCCCGCGCCCGTCGCCGCGCCTATAACCCGCGCCATGACGTGGGCCATGATCATTCGAATTAGCTCCCCGGCGCTCTGACAGCCAGAGACGCCGGGCCAAGGTGTCCGCGATGCCGCACCGCCCCTCGCCAATTCCATTCTTCCGACGATCCGAAGGACGCCCGAGATGAGCGCCGATACGCCCGACTATAAAGACACCCTGAACCTGCCGCGGACCGAGTTCCCGATGCGCGCGGGCCTGCCCCAGCGCGAACCGGCCTGGCTGGCCCGCTGGGACGCGATCGGCGTCTACGACCGCCTGCGCGAGAAACCGGGTCGTCAGGTCTTCTGCCTGCATGACGGCCCGCCTTACGCCAACGGGCACCTGCATATCGGGCACGCGCTGAACAAGACGATCAAGGACATGATCGTGCGCAGCCACCAGATGATGGGATATGACAGCCGCTACATCCCCGGCTGGGACTGCCACGGCCTGCCGATCGAATGGAAGATCGAGGAGGAATACCGCAAGCAGGGCAAGAACAAGGACGCGGTGCCGATCAACGAGTTCCGCGGCGAATGCCGCAAGTTCGCGGAAGGCTGGGTCGATATCCAGCGCGAGGAGTTCAAGCGCCTGGGCATCACCGGCAACTGGGCGAACCCCTACCTGACGATGGACTTCCACGCCGAGCGCGTGATCGCCGAGGAATTCATGAAGTTCCTGATGAACGGCACGCTCTACCAGGGCTCGAAGCCCGTGATGTGGTCGCCGGTGGAACAGACAGCCCTGGCGGAAGCCGAGGTCGAGTATCACGACAAGGAAAGCTTTACCATCTGGGTGAAGTTCCGGATGCAGAACGCGGGCGCGCTGGACGGCGCCTATGTCGTGATCTGGACCACGACGCCCTGGACCATGCCCTCGAACAAGGCGGTGGTTTACGGAAAGGACGTGGCCTATGGCCTCTACGAGGTCACCGGCACACCGGCCGAGAGCTGGGCCAGGGTGGGCGATCGTTTCGTGCTGGCCGACAAGATGGCGGCGGATGTGATGCGCCGCGCACGGCTGACCGAGGAGATGTATGCCCGCGTCCGTGACGTGGACGTGGCCGAGTTCGCGGGAGTGTCGCTGACCCACCCGCTGGCCGGTCAGCCCGGGTCGAACGGCGAATGGGACGACCTGCGCGATTTCCGCGCCGCCGACTTCGTCAGCGACGAGGAAGGCACCGGTTTCGTCCATTGCGCCCCCTCGCACGGGATGGAGGAATACGAACTTTACCGCGACCTTGGGATGCTGAGCCAAGTCCTGACCTACAACGTCACCGATGACGGCAAGTTCCGCGACGACCTGCCCTTCTTCGGCGGCCATTACATCCTGTCGCGCAAGGGCGGCGAGGGGACGGCGAACACCGCCGTGATCGACAAGCTGGCCGAGGTCGGCGGTCTGCTCGCACGCGGCAAGATCAAGCACAGCTATCCGCATTCCTGGCGCTCGAAGGCGCCGGTCATCTACCGCAACACGCCGCAATGGTTCGCGGCCATCGACAAGCCCATGTCGATCGGCGAGGACACTTTCACCATCCGTGAACGCGCGCTGAGCGAGATCGACAAGGTTCAATGGACCCCCAAGTCGGGGCGCAACCGCCTTCACTCGATGATGGAGGCGCGGCCCGACTGGGTGCTGTCGCGCCAGCGCGCCTGGGGCGTGCCGCTGACCTGCTTCACGAAGAAGGGCGCGCTGCCCACCGATCCGGATTTCCTGCTGCGCAACGAGGATGTGAACGCCCGCATCACCGCCGCCTTCGAGGCGGAAGGGGCCGATTGCTGGTACGAGGAGGGCGCGAAGGCGCGCTTCCTGTCGGGCATCGTGAACCCGGACGACTATGATCAGGTCATGGACATCCTCGACGTGTGGTTCGACTCTGGCTCGACCCATGCCTTCACGCTGCGTGACCGGCCCGATGGCACCGACGACGGCATCGCGGACGTCTACATGGAAGGCACCGACCAGCATCGCGGGTGGTTCCATTCCTCGCTTCTGCAATCGGTCGGCACGCAGGGTCGCGCACCCTATCGCAACGTGGTGACCCATGGCTTCACGCTGGACGAGAAGGGCATGAAGATGTCCAAGTCGCTGGGCAACATCATCGCGCCGCAGGCGGTGATCGACCAGTACGGCGCGGATATCCTGCGGCTGTGGGTAGCGCAGACGGACTACACCGCCGACCAGCGGATCGGGCCCGAGATCCTGAAGGGCACCGCCGACAGCTATCGCCGCTTGCGCAACACCATGCGCTTCATGCTGGGATCGCTCGCGGATTTCACCGAGGCCGACCGTGTGGCCCCCGCCGACATGCCGGAACTCGAACGCTGGGTCCTGCACCGTCTGGCCGAACTGGATCATGTCGTGCGCAAGGGCTATGCCGCCTTCGACTTCCAGGGCGTGTTCCAGGCGCTGTTCACCTTCGCGACATCCGACCTGTCGGCCTTCTATTTCGATGTGCGCAAGGATGTCCTCTATTGCGACGGCGACACGCCCCGCCGGCGCGCCGCGCGCACGGTGCTGGACCTGCTGTTCCACCGTCTGACCACCTGGGCGGCGCCGATCCTCGTCTTCACCATGGAGGAAGTCTGGCTGGAACGCTTCCCCGGCGAGGCGAGTTCCGTCCACCTGGTCGATTTCCCGCACACGCCCGGCGACTGGCTGGACGAACCCCTGGCCCAGAAATGGGCGGGCATCCGGCGCGCGCGGCGCGTGGTGACGGCGGCGCTGGAAATCCAGCGCCAGGACAAGGTGATCGGCGCCTCGCTGGAAGCCGCCCCCGTGGTGCATGTGCGCGACGCGGATGTGCTGGAGGCGCTGAAATCGGTCGATTTCGAGGATGTCTGCATCACCTCCTCGATCGTCCTGACCAAAGATCCGGTGCCGGCGGAAGCCTTCCGCCTGCCCGAGGTCGAGGGGATCGGTGTGGTCTTCGAGCGCGCCGAAGGAGACAAGTGCCAGCGTTGCTGGAAGATCCTGCCCGACGTGGGCACACATGCCCATCCGGGCGTCTGCGGGCGCTGCGACGAGGCGCTGGCGTAAGGGAAGGGGCCGGAAAGTTACAAACTTTCCGGCCCGATTTCTTTCCAAGAAATCGGGCGCGCCAGATGCCGACGGATTGACTTGGGTTCCGGGTCGCTGTCCTGTCGCAAAACCGTTACATTGGCCGCGATGACCCTCCTCGTATTCCTGTCCGTCCTGCTGGCCGCGCTGCTGCATGCGGTGTGGAACGCGCTGATCAAGACGCGGGCGTCGAAGGTCACGGCGATGCTGGTCATGACGCTGATCCAGGGCGGCCTGGGTCTGGCCGTGCTGCCCGTCTTCGACATGCCGCCCGCCCATGTCTGGCCGTGGTTGATCGCCTCGGGGCTGTTTCATTCGGCCTACAAGCTGTTTCTGGCCTTCGCCTATGAACAGGGCGACCTGTCGCGCGTCTATCCGATCGCGCGCGGGGCCGCGCCGATGATCGTGACGGTGATCTCGGCCCTGGCGCTGGTCGATGTGCTGGAGGCGGGGGAATACCTGGCGATCTTCGTTCTGGGCCTCGGCATCGCGCTGATGGCGCACGGGGCTTTCCGGAACGGGGAATCGCGCAGGCTCGTGCCGCTGGCGCTGGGCTCGGCGGCGATGACGGCGGGCTACAGCCTGGTCGACGGGCTGGGCGCCCGCGCCTGGGGGCAGGCGGTTCCCTATGTCGCCTGGCTGTTCGTCCTGGACGCGATCCTCTTCGCGCCGATCCTGACGGCCTTGCGGGGCTGGGGCATCTGGCGCGCCGCGCCGCGCGACTGGCTGACGGGCGGGCTGGCGGCAGCGGCCTCCTACGGGGCCTATGCGATCGTGGTCTGGGCGATGACCATGGCGCCGATCGCGCTGGTCGCGGCGTTGCGCGAAACCTCGATCCTGTTCGCCGTGCTGATCGGGTGGCTGATCATGGGCGACCGGATGGACCGCGCGAAGGCGGCGGCCTCGGCCCTGATCGTGGGCGGCGTCGTCCTGACGCGCCTGTGAAAGCGCCGGTTCCGGCTTGCCCTGCGGACGCGCCCGCCCCAAGCTGCGGGACATGACACGCATCGTCGTCGAGACGCGCTTCGGGCGCATCGGGATCGAGGAGAAGGACGGCGCCATTACCGGCACCGCCTGGGACGCCGTGCCCGAAGGGGCACCCACGCCCCTTCTCGAGGAAGCCGCGCGGCAACTCGCCGCCTGGGACGCGGGCCGGGCGGTCCGCTTCGATCTGCCGTTCCGGGTGGCCGGAAGCGCCTTTCGGCAGGCGGTCTGCGCCGCGATCGCGGCCATTCCGCACGGCGAGACGCGCAGCTATGGCGAGATCGCCCGCGATCTGGGCCAGTCCGCGCAGGCGGTGGGTGCCGCCTGCGGCGCAAATCCGATCCCCATCCTGATCCCCTGCCACCGCGTCCTGGGCGCGGGCGGACGGCTGGTGGGGTTCTCGGGCAAGGGCGGGGTCGAGACGAAGGTCGCGCTCCTGCGCCACGAAGGGGCTGCGGGGCTTCTGATTTAAATCAATGCGGCAATGGCTTAGCGTGGTGCATGAAGCAAGCCAGGGTGAGCAGGAGGAGATCACATCATGTCCAAGACAGACCGGACGGCGCTGAAACGGAAGCTGAAGCAGGCGATGCTGGACCTGGAAGCGGCGGAACTGGCCACCGCGCAGGAGCATTACGCGCGCCTGCTGGAGGAATCCAAGCTCGACGACCGCGAAGGCCACGACAATTCCGACATCGCCGAGGCGCGCGAGAACGCCGACCTGGCGGCCGCCTTCGATCATCCGGTCAAGGATCATCACGCCAAGATCGACGTGCTCGAGAACATGGACTTTGCCCCCTGCGACGTGATCGGCCCCGGCGCCGTCGTGCGCCTGGGCAGGCGGCGTTTCGTCGTGTCGGTCTCCACCTCGGAATTCACCTTCGAGGGCGACACCTACATGGGCATCTCGCAGCAGAGCCCGATCTACAAGGCGATGGACGGTCTGGAGGCGGGCGAGACATTCGCCTTCAACGGTCGCGACGTGAAGGTGGACGAGGTGTTCTGAGGCCGACCGTGTTTGCATAACTTCCCCGGCGCTGTAGGCTGGCCACATCGAGCCGCGTCCGGGGGGAAGGGATGGAACGACGTCTCGCCGCCATTCTGGCCGCCGACATGGTGGGCTATTCCCTTCTGATGGAAGGCGACGAGGCCGGCGTTCTGGCGCGGCAGAAGCGGTTGCGTGCGACTTGCATCGACCCCGAGATCGCGGCGCATCGCGGGCGCATCATCAAGACGACCGGCGACGGGCTCGTGGCTGAATTCGGCAGCGTCCAGGATGCGGTGCGCTGTGCGGTGGCGGTGCAGAGGTTCATGGCGCGACAGGAACTGGACCTCTCGCCGGGCGAGCGCATCCGCTATCGCGTCGGCATCAACCTGGGCGACGTGATCTTCGACGAGGGGGATGTGTTCGGTGACGCGGTCAACCTTGCGGCACGCCTTGAGGCGATGGCCGAACCGGGCGGTCTCTGCGTCTCCGACGTCGTGCACCAGATGGTCGCCGACAGCCTGGGCGAGACCTTCCGCGATCTCGGGCGACAGCGGGTCAAGAACATCTCGCGGTCCGTGCGCGTCTGGCAGTGGACGCCGAACGCGCCTCAGGCCACCACCCGCCAGGCGCCGAGCAGCCAGCATGTGAGTTACTGCAGGTCGCGCGACGGCACCCACATCGCCTATGCTCTCCTGGGCGAGGGCGCGCCGGTCATGCGCACGCCGCACTGGATGAATCATCTGGAATATGAATGGAGCAGCCCCTTCTTCGGCCCCTTCATCGAGCGCATGGCCCAGAACACGCGCCTTCTGCGCTTTGACCAGCGAGGCGTCGGGCTGTCGGACCGTGAAGTGGCCGAGATATCGCTGGAGGCGATGATCGAGGACATGGAGGCGGTAGCCGACGCCGGCGGGTTCGATCGCTTTGCCCTGCTGGCGGCAAGTCAGGGCGCAATGTTCTCTGTCGAATACGCGCTGCGCCATCCCGAACGGGTTGGTTGCATCGTCTTTGTCGGCGGCTATCTGCGCGGGCGGCTCAGGCGGGGGGATCCCGAGCAAAGTCTTTTCCACGAAACGGCGGCGCGGATGATCCGGGACGGCTGGGGGTCGAGCAACCCGATCTTCCGGCAGTTCTTCACGTCAAGTTTCGTTCCCGACGCCACGCCTGCCCAGCAGGCCATGTTCGACGAATTGCAGCGCGTCACGACAAGCCCCGAAAACGCGCTTCGGATCAACGAGATGAACAGCAACCTGGACGTCACCGCAAGGGCCGTCCAGTTGAAGGTGCCTGCCTTGGTGCTGCACATGCGCGGCGACAGGATTTCCCCCCTGTCCGAAGGCCGCCTGATCGCCCGGAGCATCCCTGGCGCCGAAATCCGCGAGTTGCCCGGGAACAATCATGCGCTGGTCGAAGGGGACCAGGCCTTCGAGAAGTTCTTCGAAGAGGCGCTGCCCTTCATCAACCGCCACACCTAGGTGGCGGCGTCCCGTTCCGGGACCACCTGCTGAGCCACGCCCGCGCCCAGCAGGTAGACGCTGGTCACCACGAGGCCCCAATGCGCCCAGCTTTCGGGGTGGAAGTCGACCCAGGCCGCCCAGCCCGCGAAGAAGGTCCAGGCCAGTGCCATCGGCAGCGTCAGGCCGCGCCAGCGTTCGGTCCGGACGGGATGGACGAATTTCAGCGGGGTGAACATCGCCACCGCCAGCACCGTCACCAGCCCCAGGCAGACCCACCAGGGCGGGCTGAGCGCGAAGAGAACCAGCACCACCATGTTCCAGCACCCGGGAAACCCCGAGAAGGAATTGTCCTTCGTCTTCATCCGCGTGTCGGCGAAATAGAGGGCACTTGCGAAGGTGATCAGGATGATCATGACCCAGCCCGACCAGCCATCCATCAGCCCCGACTTGAACAGTGCGAAGGCCGGGATGAACACGTAGGTCAGGTAATCGATGATCAGGTCCAAGAGCACGCCGTCGAATTCCGCCGCGTGTTTCTTGACGTGATAGCGGCGCGCCAGCGGGCCATCGATGCCGTCGACGAAGAAGGCCACCACCAGCCACAGGAACATCAGGTCCCATTTTGCGTCGATCGCGGCCAGCATGGCCAGCATGGCGAAGACCGCGCCGGTGGCGGTGAAGAGGTGAACGGCAAGGGCCTTGGCGCGTGGTGTCATCGACGTTCCTTGCCGCAAATGTGACGGTTTTGCAATCAGAAGGCGTGGCGGGGCTCAGGCCTTCGGGTGGGCGCGGTCATAGACCTCCATCAGGCGCGCGGTATCGACGGCGGTGTAGCCTTGCGTCGTCGACAGCGAGGCATGGCCCAGCAATTCCTGTATCGCGCGCAGGTCGCCGCCCGCGCCCAGCAGATGCGTGGCGAAGCTGTGGCGCAGGGCATGGGGGGTGGCGCTGGGGGGCAGGCCCAACTGCATCCGCGCGCGCTCCATCGTCTTCTGCACCAGGCGCGGGTTCAGCGCGCCGCCGCGCGCGCCACGGAAGACGGGCGCGTCGGGCTCCATCGGGTGGGGGCAGAGATGCACGTAATCCGCCACCGCCTGCCGCGCGACGGGCAGGACCGGGACCAGGCGCTCCTTGCCGCCCTTGCCCAGGATGCGCAGCACCTCGCGCAGCGGCAGGTCGCGCCCGGTCAGGCCCAGCGCCTCGGAGATCCGCAGGCCGCAGCCGTAGAGCAGCGTCAGCACCGCGGCGTCGCGCGCGGCGATCCAGGGCGTGTCATGCTGGTGCCCTGCGGTGTCGATCATCGCGCGCGCGGCGTCCTCGGCCAGCGGGCGCGGCAGCCTGGGCTGGAACTTCGGCGCGCGGGCCGACAGGACGGGGGTGGGGTCGAAGCCCTCGCGCTCGGCCAGCCAGCGGTAGAAGGATTTCACCGCCGAGAGCTTGCGCGCCAGCGACCGCGACCCGGTGCCGGCGCTGCGGGCCTGCGCCATCCAGGCGCGCATGTCGGACAGGCTCAGCCGCGTCAGGGGCCCGATGCCCTGCGCCGCGCCCTTGTGGCGGGTCTGGAAGGCCAGAAACTCGATCAGGTCGGCGCGATAGGCGGTCAGGGTGTTCTCGGCCGCGCCGCGCAAGGCGCGCTGGCCCTGAAGCCAGTCCTGCACGGCGTCGACGGCGGCAGGAGAGATCGTGGTCACGACAGCCAGCGGCGCATCGACCTTTCGAAGACGCCGGCGAAGAAGGCCAGGAGATCGGTGCCCTGCTGGGGCGAGAACTGGTGCGGATCCTCCGCGCCCATGACCAGAAGGCCGGGCAGGCGGCCCTTGCCGAAGTCGAGCTTCAGGCAGGCCTCGGACCGGATCCAGTCGGCGGATTTCCCGAAGATCTGCTCGGACGCGACCTGGACCTGGCGCAGCGTGACCTGTCGCGTCTGGCCGCCGCGCCCGAAGGTCAGGTAATCGTCGACGAAGCCGGGCCGCGTCACGCGCAGCACGTCGCCCAGCCTCTGGACCACGCCGTCTTCGTCGTTCTGAGCCGATTCGAGCACCAGCACCATCGCGTCGACCCGCAGGATTTCGGCCACCGGGCCCCCGAGGTCGCGCAGGAAGACCTCGAAATCGACGGGGTCCAGAAGGCGCAGGATGGCGCGGTGGATCTGGTTTGTCCCTGCGAGGTTCTCGTAGGCGGCGGCGATCACGCTGCGATGGGTGTCTTCCAGCCGGTCGAGACGCGCCTCCAGCCGTTCCATCGCGATGCCCCGCAGATCGACGATGTTGCCGCCCATGGACTTTTCATTGGCGGCGATCAGGGCCCGCATCACGTCCTTGTCGTCGAGCACGGTCTCGGGCTTGGCGAGAATCGTGTCGCGGAGCGCATCGTCGAGTATGGGACTGCTGGTCATTCGGGCCTCGGGTCGTCTTTTGCGGCGTTATAGCATGTGTTTCGGAGAATGCGTCGGAAAAAGCCCGGCCTTTCCGGGGAATTCCCGTGTCATTTCCGTGCGCTTGCCGTTCAGACGATCTTGATGCCTGCCTTGGCCGCGTCCTTCAGGAAGGTCTCGAGCCCCTTGTCGGTCAGCGGGTGCGCGGCCAGCTTGCGGATCACCTCCGGCGGGGCCGTCATCACGTCGGCGCCGATGCGCGCGCTTTCCAGGACATGGTTCACGCTGCGGATCGAGGCGGCCAGGATCTGCGTCTCGAACCCGTAATTGTCGTAGATCGTCCGGATATCGGCGATCAGGTCCATGCCGTCGAGGTTGATGTCGTCGAGGCGCCCGATGAAGGGCGAGATGAACGTCGCGCCCGCCTTGGCCGCGATCAGCGCCTGGTTGGCCGAGAAGCACAAGGTGACGTTGACCATGTGGCCTTCGCCGGTCAGCACCTTGCAGGCCTTCAGCCCGTCCCAGGTCAGCGGCAGCTTGACCGCGATGTTGGGGGCGATGGCGGCCAGCTTGCGGCCCTCGGCGATCATGGCGTCGGCTTCGGTGGCGATCACCTCGGCACTGACGGGCCCCGAGACGATGTCGCAGATCTCCTTCGTGACTTCCAGGATGTCGCGGCCCGATTTCAGGATCAGCGAGGGATTCGTCGTCACCCCGTCGACCATGCCCAGGTCGTTCAATTCGCGGATATCGGCGATTTCGGCGGTGTCTACGAAGAATTTCATGGGCGCTTCGTCCTTTGATGTGTTGGCCTCGGGCGCGCATGGCTATACCCCGGAAGGGACGGGGCAGGAAGCCCCGGAAACATCTCGGAGCGGGGCTTGGCGGAACGGCGCAGCTTTTTCGGCGAAGGCGAGCTGGTGGGCGTGCTGACGACGCAGCCGCTGGACCGGCTGCTGGACTATCGCGCGCCCGAAGGCGGCTGCGCGCTGGGCGCCTTCGTCGAGGCGCCCCTGGGCCCGCGCAAGGTGCTGGGCGTGGTCTGGGGGCCGGGCAAGGGCGATTTCGACAGCGCCCGGATCCGCAGCCTGGTCCGCGTGCTGGACGCAGCCCCCATGGCGGACGAGATGCGCGAATTCCTGGGCCGCGCGGCCGACTACACCCTGACGCCGATGCCCGCGATGCTGCGGCTGGCCACCCGCGCGCCGGGCCTCGGCGATCCGCCCTCGATGCGCAAGGTCTATCGCCTGGGCGATGCGGCGCCCGACCGCATGACCGACGCGCGGGCCCGGGTGCTGGACGTCCTGCGCGACTACGGGGGCTTGTGCTTCACGCTGGGCGAACTGGCCGAGATGGCGGGTGTCACGACTTCGGTCGTCAAGGGTCTCGTCAAGCAGGGCGCGGTGCGCGAGGAGGACAGCCCCCGCGATCTGCCCTTCCCGCCGCTGGACCCCGACCTGTCGGGCAAGGACCTGACGCCCGATCAGGCGGCGGCGGCTGCCGCCTTGCGGGCAGGCATCGCGAAGGGGGGGTATGGCACGACGCTGTTGAAGGGCGTGACCGGGTCCGGCAAGACCGAGGTCTACCTCGAGGCCGTCGCCGAATGCCTGGCGCGCGGACGGCAGGCGCTGGTCCTTCTGCCGGAAATCGCGCTGACGGCGGAATTCCTGACGCGGGTGCAGGCGCGCTTCGGCGCGAAACCCGCCGAATGGCATTCCGGCGTGACCCTGACCGAACGCCGCCGCATCTGGCGGATGCTGGGCGAGGGGTCGGCGCAACTGGTCGTCGGCGCGCGCTCGGCCCTGTTCCTGCCGTTCCGCGACCTGGGCCTGATCATCGTGGACGAGGAACACGACACCTCCTACAAGCAGGAGGACGGTGTCCTCTACAATGCACGCGACATGGCCGTGCTGCGCGCGGCGATCTGCGGGGCGCAGGTGGTGCTGGCCAGCGCCACGCCATCCCTGGAAAGCTGGGCCAATGCCGAGGCGGGCAAATACGCGCGTCTCGATCTGACCGCGCGCTTCGGCGAGGCGGTCATGCCCCGGATGGACGCCATCGACATGCGGGATCAGAAGCTGCCCGCGGGGCGCTGGATCTCGCCCGCGCTGGAAGGGGCGGTGCGGGCGCGGATCGAGGCGGGGGAACAGGCGCTGCTGTTCCTGAACCGGCGCGGCTATGCGCCGGTGACGCTCTGCCGGGCCTGCGGGCACCAGCTGGGCTGCCCGCATTGCGACGCGCGGCTGGTGGAACACCGCTTTCTCAAGCGCCTGATGTGCCACCAATGCGGCGAGACCGAACCGATCCCGACGATCTGCCCCCATTGCGGGGCCGAGGACAGCCTGACCGCGGTGGGCCCCGGTGTCGAACGCCTGGCCGAGGAGGCGGTCTCGGTCTTTCCGGGCGCGCGGGTGGCGGTCCTGTCATCGGACCTCTTCGGCAGCGCGCGGGCGCTGAAGGCGCAGATCGAGGAGATCGCCCGCGGCGGGGCCGACATCATCATCGGGACCCAGATGGTGGCCAAGGGGCACAATTTCCCCCTGCTGACGCTGGTGGGCGTGATCGACGCGGACCTGGGCCTCCAGGGATCGGACCTGCGCGCGGCGGAACGCACCTTCCAGCTGATGCGGCAGGTGGCGGGGCGGGCGGGGCGCGCCGACCGCCCGGGCGAGGCCCTCTTGCAGACCCATCAGCCCGACCACCCGGTGATCCGCGCGATCCTGGGCGG
>SBFT01000262.1 GCA_006227805.1 Paracoccaceae bacterium | reverse complement strand
CAGACCCCGGTGACGAGGCCCAGGACCAGAAACGAGATGATGATACCGCTGAAGACATAGGCGTCGAACAGCGCCGGGTCCCCGGCGCGCCGGTATCCCGCCACCAGCCCGCCCGCCGTGATCGCGATCCCGCCCAGCGCCAGAAGGCAGAAGAAGAGGAAGACGCGCAGGCGCAGGCTGAGGCGGTTAAACATCACGACACCGCGCAGCCTGTCCGCAGAACCGGGTCGTCCTCGGCGACGTCGATCCAGTCGATGCCCAGAACCTTGCCCTCGGCGTCGAAGCTGGCATCGGCGTCCAGCAAGGCGCGTCGGCTGTCTTCGCAATCGAGGATCACGGTGACCTTGCTGACCGGCACCCAGCGCCCGAAGGAATAGAGATCGACCATCCGCTGTCCCGGGATCACCGGGTTCGTGCGCAGCGAGGCGCCATCGACCGCGACGAAGCGTTCGACATAGGGCACGACATAGGTCCAGGGACGCCAGGGCGCGCGGCTTTCGAGAGTCGTGGCCACGACCATCTGCGGCAGATCGGTCCTGGCGATCTCGAGGGTGCGCCCGTACCAGCCGTATTCGCTGGAAATCGTGGCCAGCAACATGCCCGCTCCGGCCGCGACGGGCACCAGCCATTTCGGCAGGCGGTCGCCCACCCAGCGGCGCGCCAGCATGACCATGCTGCCGAAGACGACACCGGCCAGAACCGTTCCGACCAATTCCAGTAACATGCGTTCTTCTCCTCCCGGCCCGTTTCTAGCGCGGGCCCCGTCTTGCCTTCCGTCAGCCCAGCATACCCTTGCCATGCCCCAGCGCCGATTGCAGCGTCTTTACCACGACGAAGGCATCCCGGAGATGACTTCGCTCAAAGTCGGACAATTCGGTGGGGCTGAGGAAGTTGTCGGGCTTCGATCCCGCCTTGATCTGGCGCGCCTGGTGGGCAAGCCGCGTCTCGGCGATCAGGTCATAGGCATCCAGCAGGTCGCGCGCCCCCGAGGGGCTGATCACGCCCGCGCCTTCCGCGGCTTCCAGACGCGCGCGGGTATTGGCGGGCGTCAGGCGGCCCTGGAGCGCATAGACCCGGCCCAGGTCGACCACCGGCACCACGCCGTTATGCTTGAGATCGAGCGTGTTGCGATGTTCGCCCGACCGGATCGTCGCGAAGCCCCGCAGCAATCCCAGGGGCGGCGTGTGCTTGAGCGAGTTCGAGATCATGTGCGCCACGAAGATCGAATTCTTCGAGGCGGCCTCCAGCGTCTGGGCCTGGAGGCCCTCGAACAGGCTGCGCTCGCCCCCGATCGGGCGCAGGTCGAACATGACGCTGGCCAGCATCTGCGCCATCGGATCGGGCCGGTCGATCCAGCCGCGGAAATACTGTCGCCAGACCCGCAGCGGCTGACGCCAGCGGTCCGCAGTGGCCATCATGTCGCCGGGGCAATAGAAATAGCCGCAGACATCCAGACCGTCGCTGACGAATTGCGCAAGCCGGGCGAAGTAGGCCTGGTCGGCCTCGGTCGCGTCGTCGTGCAGGATCATGCAATTGTCCTGATCGCTGACGCCGGTCTGTTCCTGGCGGCCCTGGCTGCCGCAGGCCAGCCACAGATAGGGCACGGGCGGGGGGCCGAACTGCGCCTCGCCCAGCGCCAGAAGGCGCCGCGTGGCGGTGTCGGCGATGTCGGTGATCAGCCGCGTGACCACCTCGTGGCGGTTGCCGCCCGCGACCAGCTGGACCAGCAGGCGCGGGATCTCGGCGGTGACGCGGGCCATCTCCTGCGCGCTGTCGGCCTGCGCGATGCGGCTGACCAGCTCGGCCGAGCTGACGGCCTGGAAGCGCGTCAGGTCGGTCTGGGTCACGATGCCGACCAGGCGGCCCGCCTCGACGATGGGCAGATGGCCGATGCGGCGCTCCATCATCTGGTGCAGCACGTCCGATCCGATGGCCGAAGGCGCCAGCGTCACGGGATCGCGCGTCATCACCTGCGCGACGGGCGTGTCGCCGGGCAACCCGCCGCCCACGACCTTGCCCGACAGGTCGCGCGCGGTGACGATGCCGGCAAGGCGCCCGCCCTCCAGCACGCAGATGGACGAGACATGGCGCCCGGCCATGGCCCTCGCGGCCTCGCGAACCGGAGTTCCGGCCTCGCAGGTCAGCGGATCGCGCGCCATCAGGTCGGCGACGCGGCTTGTCGCCAGGTCATTCTCGCGCGCGGCGCGGGCGTGGCGGCGGTCGAAGAAGCGCGCGACGGCGGGCTCGGCCAGCATCAGCGCGTCGAAATCGGCGCGCGGCAGCAGCAAAAGCGTGCTGTCGGCGCTGGCGGTGGCGGTCGTCAGGGCGATGCCGTCGCGGGCCAGTCCGCGCTCGCCGAAGGAATTGCGCGGCCCCAGGATCGACAGGGGCATGTCGTTCTCGTCGGTGATCTCGACCTCGCCGTCATGGACGAGGTAGAGGCCTTCGAGCGTATCGCCGCGCCGGTAGATGATCTGCCCCTGGGGGAAGCCCTGCGCCCGGAACCGGGGCACGAGATCGCCAAGCCGGGCCGGATCGAGGCTGTCGTAGGGATGCACCGAGGTCAGGAACCTCGTCACGTCGGCTTGTGTCAGCGGCATGGCGCTTGCCTCATGAAATGTCCCGCCCAGCGTGAACCGGGCGGGACGATGTTGGAAAGGGGGCGGGGCGTCGCAGGCATGGCCCGGTCGACGCCCCGTCCTGGTCTCAGTGGTCGATCGCGCCTGCGGCACCGCGCGGGATGCGCACGCTGTCCACCAGGTCGCGGATCTCCTGCGGGGTCTCCTTGGTCATGCCCGACACCACGTAGGCGGTGACGAAGTTCAGGAGCGCACCCACCGTGCCGAAGGCCAGCGGCGAGATGCCGAAGAGCCAGTTGTCGACGGTGTTCGGCAGCATGTTCGTGCCGGGGATGAAGAACCAGCCGAGATAGGTGAAGATGTAGAGCACGGTCGAGAGCAGACCGACGGTCATGCCCGCGATCGCGCCGGCCGAGTTCACCCGCTTCGAGAAGATGCCCATCATCAGCACCGGGAAGATCGACGAGGCCGCCAGACCGAAGGCCAGCGCCACCACCTGGGCGGCGAAGCCCGGCGGGTTCAGACCCAGGTAGGTTGCCACCACGATCGCGCCCGCCATCGAGATCCGGGCGGCCAGAAGCTCGCCCTTTTCAGAGATGTTGGGGTTGATCTGGCTCTTGATCAGGTCGTGCGACACCGCCGACGAGATCGCCAGAAGCAGACCTGCCGCCGTCGAAAGCGCCGCCGCCAGACCGCCCGCGGCGATCAGCGCGATCACCCAGCCCGGAAGCTGCGCGATCTCGGGGTTGGCGAGAACGAGGATGTCGTTGTTGAAGCGCGTCATCTCGTTGCCGGCCCAGCCCGCCGCGGTGGCCTTTTCCTGCATCGCGGCGTTCTTGTCGTTGTAGTACTGGATCAGGCCGTCGCCGTTCTTGTCTTCGAAGCCCAGAAGACCGGTGCGTTCCCAGTTGATCATCCAGTCGGGCTTCTGGTCGATGGCAAGGGCTTCGCCCTCGATGCCGTTCGGCCAGAGCGTGTTGATGATGTTCAGGCGCGCCATCGCACCCACGGCCGGAGCCGTCAGGTAGAGAAGCGCGATGAAGACCAGCGCCCAGCCTGCCGACCAGCGTGCGTCCGACACCTTCGGCACGGTGAAGAAGCGGATGATCACGTGGGGCAGGCCCGCGGTGCCGATCATCAGCGACAGGGTGAACAGGAACATGTTGAAGGTCGACCCGTGCTGGCCGGTATAGTCGTTGAAGCCGAGTTCGACGAGAACCTGGTTCAGCTTGACCAGCAGCGGCACGCCGCTTTCGGTATGGGTGCTGAACAGGCCCAGGCCCGGGATCGGGTTGCCGGTCAGTTGCAGCGAGATGAAGACCGCCGGGATGGTGTAGGCGATGATCAGCACGATGTACTGCGCGACCTGGGTATAGGTGATGCCCTTCATGCCGCCGAGAACGGCATAGACGAACACGACCGCGGACGCGATGTAGAGACCGGTCGAGCTTTCGACTTCCAGGAAGCGCGAGAAGGCGACGCCCGCGCCGGTCATCTGGCCGATCACGTAGGTGACCGAGATGACGATCAGCGCGATGACGGCCACCAGGCGCGCGGTCTGGCTGTAGAAGCGGTCACCGATGAATTCCGGCACGGTGAACTTGCCGAACTTCCGCAGGTAGGGTGCGAGAAGCATGGCGAGCAGCACGTAGCCGCCGGTCCAGCCCATGAGGAAGGACGAGTTGCCGTAGCCCACGAAGGCGATCAGGCCCGCCATCGAGATGAAGGACGCCGCCGACATCCAGTCGGCCGCGGTCGCCATGCCGTTCATGACCGGGTTGACGCCGCGGTTCGCGGCATAGAATTCCGAGGTCGATCCGGCGCGTGCCCAGATCGCGATGCCGACGTAGAGCGCAAAGGACGCGCCCACGACCAGCAGGTTCAGAGTATACTGATCCATGATTGGTTTCCCTGTCCCTTATTGCTCGTCCACGCCGTACTGGCGGTCGAGTTTGTTCATGTACCGGGCATAGTTGAAGATCAGCAGGATGAAGATGATGATCGATCCCTGCTGTGCAAACCAGAAGCCCAGGTCGGTGCCGCCGATGGCGATCCCCGACAGAAGCGGGCGGAGCACGATGCCGAAACCCAGCGACACCAGCGCCCAGATCACCAGGGAAATCATGATGATGCGGATGTTGGCTGCCCAATAGGCCCCGTTGTCTCCACCAGAAGTGTTTTTGTCCGCCATTCGCGGTTCCTCCTTGTCCTCCGTGAACGGGGCCAGACCTGGCCCCGCTTCCCTTCTCAGTCCATCGCCTCGCGGACGATGGTGGCAAGAGCGCCTGCGATCGCATCGATGTCGCCCATGGCGTCGACCGATTTCAGAACACCCTTGTTCGCGTAATAGGCAATCAGCGGCGCGGTCTGCGCGTGATAGGCTTCCAGCCGCTGGCCCACGGTTTCGGCCTTGTCGTCGGCGCGCCGTTTCATCTGCGTGCCGCCGCACTTGTCGCACACGCCCTCGACGGCGGGGCGCTTGTAGGTGTCATGGTATCCCTCGCCGCAACTCCCGCAGGTGAAGCGGCCCGAGATGCGCGCCACCATCGCCGCGTCGTCGACGTCGAGGCTGACGGCGGCGTTGATGCGCTGGCCGGTCTCGGACAAAAGCGTGTCGAGCGCCTCGGCCTGCACCGTGGTGCGCGGAAAGCCGTCGAGGATGACGCCCTTCGCCACGTCGGGCTCGCCCAGGCGGTCGCGCAGGATGGCGATGACGATGTCGTCGCTGACCAGGCTGCCCGCCTCCATCACCGCCTTCGCGGCGCGGCCGGCTTCGGTTCCGGCGGCGACGGCCGCGCGCAGCAGGTCACCCGTCGACAGCTGCACGAGGCCGAAGCGGTCTTCCAGCATCCGCGCCTGGGTGCCCTTGCCGGCGCCCGGAGGCCCCAGCAGGATCAGGACGGCAGGCACCGTGGTCACGGGGCTTTCCATGGTCAGCACGCTCACTTGCCTGCCCGGTTGGCGATGAGGTCGTCGACGACCGAGGGATCGGCCAGCGTCGAGGTGTCGCCAAGGCTGCCGAAGTCGTTCTCGGCGATCTTGCGCAGGATGCGGCGCATTATCTTGCCGGACCGCGTCTTGGGCAGGCCCGGGGCCCACTGGATCACGTCGGGGCTGGCGATCGGGCCGATTTCCGTGCGCACCCAGGCGCGCAGTTCCTTGCGCAGGTCCTCGGTCGGCTCGACCCCGTTCATCAGGGTGACGTAGCAATAGATGCCCTGGCCCTTGATCTCGTGCGGATAGCCCACCACGGCGGCCTCTGCCACGTCCTTGTGCGCGACCAGCGCGCTTTCGACCTCGGCAGTGCCCATCCGGTGGCCCGAGACGTTGATCACGTCATCGACGCGGCCGGTGATCCAGTAATCGCCGTCCGCATCCCGGCGGCAGCCGTCGCCCGAGAAGTAATAACCCTTGTAATCGGCGAAATAGGTCTTCTCAAAACGCTCGTGATCGCCCCAGACGGTGCGCATCTGGCCGGGCCAGCTGTCCTTCAGCGCCAGAACCCCCTCGGTCGGCGATGTGGTGATCTCGGCGCCGGTCTGCGGGTCGAGGACCACGGGCTGCACGCCGAAGAAGGGCTTCATCGCGCTGCCGGGTTTCGTCGCGTGCGCGCCGGGCAGGGGGGTCAGCAGGTGGCCGCCGGTTTCGGTCTGCCACCAGGTGTCGACGATGGGGCACTTCCCCTTGCCGACGACGTCGTTGTACCAGTTCCAGGCCTCGGGGTTGATGGGTTCGCCCACGGTGCCGAGGATGCGCAGGGACGACAGATCGCATTTCGTGACGTAGTCGGTGCCCTGGCCCATCAGCGCGCGGATGGCGGTGGGGGCGGTGTAGAACTGGTTCACTTTGTGCTTTTCGCAGACCTGCCAGAAGCGGCTGGCATCAGGCCAGGTCGGCACGCCTTCGAACATCAGCGTGGTCGCGCCGTTCGACAGCGGGCCATAGACGATGTAGCTGTGCCCCGTGACCCAGCCCACGTCCGCCGTGCACCAGTAGATGTCGCCTTCCTGGTAGTCGAAGGTGATCTCGTGCGTCAGCGAGGCATAGACAAGGTAGCCGCCGGTGGTGTGCACCACGCCCTTGGGCTGGCCGGTGGAACCGGACGTATAGAGGATGAACAGCGGGTCTTCCGCGTTCATCTCGGCGGGTGCGCAGTAGTCGTCCGCTTCCAGAACCATCTCGTTATAGTCGAAGTCGCGGCCATCCACCCAGGTGGTCTGGCCGCCGGTGCGCTTGACGACAAGGCACTTGCACGCGTGCATGACATGCAGGAGGGCGGCGTCGGCATTGGATTTCAGCGGCGTCTTGCGGCCGCCGCGGGGCGCGTAGTCGGCGGTGATGACGACCTTGGCGTCGCAACCGTTGATCCGCGCCGCCAGAGCGTCGGGCGAGAAGCCCGCGAAGACGATGGAATGGATCGCGCCGATGCGCGCGCAGGCCAGCATGGCATAGGCGGCTTCGGGGATCATCGGCAGGTAGATCACCACGCGGTCGCCCCGGCGCACGCCCAGGCTCTCGAGCACGTTCGCCATCCGGCAGACGCTGACATGCAGCTGCCTGTAGGTGATGTGGCGCGCCGCTTCGTTCGGGTCGTCGGGCTCGAAGATGATCGCGGTCTGGTCGCCGCGCGTCGCCAGGTGGCGGTCGACGCAATTGGCGCTGACGTTCAGCGTTCCGTCGTGGAACCACTTGATCGACACCTGGCCAAGCTTGAAATCGGTGTCCTTCACCTTGGTGTAGGGCTTGATCCAGTCGATGCGCTTGCCGTGTTCGCCCCAGAACCCCTCCGGATCGCGGATCGAGGCGGCATACATTTCGTTGTATTTCGCTTCGTTCACATGCGCCTTGGCCACCAGGTCGGCGGACGGTGGATAGGTGGTGATCGCGGGCTTGTCGGTTTGCGCGGTGTCGCTCATGCGAGGCTCCTCCCTCTGCGTTGCGGATTGGTCGATAATGACCGGCTTTCAAGTCGAATGTCGCGCCATCCGTCTTGCGGCGCACTATATCAGGACGTGAAAATTAATAAATAAGGCACAGAAATTATTGAATTTGATTGTAAATTTTTTTCAGAGGAGCAATCGATCCTGTAAAGATGAGTTTCCAGGTTCCGGCGAAGTGCCAATGTTCTATGACAGTCTTGTGTCAACCGGCCGCGGGCGCGGCCGCGCCCGCTCCGGGGGCTTCTGCGGTGCGGCATCGCGGTCCGGTGCGGCGGGCCCCTGTGACATAAGGTGACCCCGGGTCAGGCGCGCCCGGTTTCCGGGCAGGGTCCGCGGGTCTTCACGACCGCGTGAGTCGCCCCATCCCCGCCCGCGATCTGCGCAGGCCTGCGCCGCGCGCATCCGCTCTTGGCAGGCGGGGGGGTGCGCGCTACTGTCCCTGACAAGCCGCCCTTGCATCAACGGGGCTGCAA
This sequence comes from Paracoccaceae bacterium, assembly GCA_006227805.1. Classification (GTDB taxonomy): domain Bacteria; phylum Pseudomonadota; class Alphaproteobacteria; order Rhodobacterales; family Rhodobacteraceae; genus JAGYKE01. The sequence goes on along the minus strand of SBFT01000262.1, from coordinate 4,470 downwards.
TCAGGGAGAGACTTGCATGAAAAGACTGATGACTGGGGCCGCAGCGGCCGCCATTTCCTTTGCCTTTGTCGCCGAGGCGGCTGCAACCGAATGGAACGTGTCCCTCTGGGGCAAGCGCCGCGCCTTCACCGAGCATGTCGAGAAACTGGCCGAACTGGTCAGCGCCAAGACCAATGGCGAATTCACCATGAACATCAGCTATGGCGGCCTGTCGAAGAACACCGAGAACCTTGACGGCATCTCGATCGGCGCCTTCGAGATGGCGCAGTTCTGCGCGGGCTATCACGCCGACAAGAACCCCTCGATCACCGTCCTGGAACTGCCCTTCCTGGGTGTGACCACGCTGGAACAGGAATGGGACGTGTCGATGATGGTCTACAACCATCCCGCCACCGTCGCGGACCTCGCGCGCTGGAACGCCATCCTGCTGATGCCCTCGCCGCTGCCGCAATACAACATCGCCGGCGCGGGCGAGCCGCCCCTGACGCTGGGCGATTTCCAGGGCCTGACCGTGCGCGCCACCGGCGGCATCGGCGAGGCGCTGACGCTGATCGGCGCGGTGCCGACCTCGGTGACCTCGGAGGAGGCGCGCCAGGCCCTCGACTCCGGCATCGTGCGCACCGTCGCCTTCGCGCCGCACGCGCACATGTCCTTCGGCATCACCGAGGCCGCCAAGTGGTGGACGAGCAACCTGAACCCCGGCACCGTGAACTGCCCCATCGTCGTCAATTCCGATGCGATGGCGGCGCTGTCGGACAGCCACCGCGAGGCGCTGATGTCCTCGCTCGAAGAGGCCAAGCGGCATTACCTCGACTTCTACGAGAACGAGACGATGTCCAAATGGTGGCCGCTGCTCGAGGAAAAGGGCATCCAGCAGATCACCTATGACGAGGCGCTCCTGGCCGAGTTCCGCGAAAAGGCCGCCGGTCCCGTGGCCCAGAAATGGATCGCGGACAACGCCGCCCGCGGCCTGCCCGCGCAGGAGCTTTATGACGCGGTCGTGGCCTTCCTGAACAGCGGCAGCTGATCCGGGCACGCCAGGCGGGCGCGCGCGGCGTGGGGGAACCCATGCGCGCGCGTCCCTTCTTCTTCCCACAAGCGAACGCAGGAGGTTGGCCATGGCGATGAAAGCCTCGGTCCTCGGCGACGACACGCTGCTCAGCCGGCTCGACCGCGCGCTCTACCGGCTGGAACAGTTCTTCGGACTGATCAGCGGGCTGGCGGTGTTCGGGCTGATGCTGCTGGCGGTCTATTCGGTCGGCGGGCGCAACCTGATGAACCAGCCCGTGCGCGGCTATGTCGACTGGATCGAGGTCATCATGCCCCTGATCGCGATCTCGGGCATCGCCTATGCCCAGCGCGACGGCGGCCATATCCGGATGGACATCCTCGTGGGCAAACTGCGCGGCCGCGCCCTGTGGATCGCCGAGTTCATCTCGACCCTGCTGATCTTCATGCTGATCGTGCTGCTGATCTGGGGCAGCTGGGCGCATTTCCAGCGCAGCTTCGACATCAACGCGCCGCTCTTCAGCCGGGACAGCACCATCGACATCAAGTTGCCGATCTGGCCCGCGAAACTGCTGGTGCCGGTGGCCTTCTCGGTGCTGGGGCTGCGGCTGGTGCTGCAGCTCTGGGCCTATGGGCGCGCCATCCGCACCGGCAGCGCCGAACCCGTGGCCGTCCCCCTGGTCGAGGATGTCGCCGCCATCGCCGCGCGCGAAGCCAGCGCGGTCTCGGGCCGGGAGGATCGCTGATGGACCCGATCGATATCGGCATCTATGTCTCGCTCGGGCTTCTGGTCATGGTCGTCCTCGGGATGCGCGTGGCCTTCGCCGCGGCGCTGGCCGGGCTGATCGGCCTGATCTGGATCTTCTGGGACAAGCGCGACTATGACTGGGCGCAACTGGGCTGGGCGATCACGGTCGCCACCAAGACCGCCGGCCAGGTGCCCCATTCCAAGGTGGCGAGCCAGGCGCTGTCGCTGATCCCCACCTTCATCCTGATCGGCTATCTGGCCTATTACGCGGGCCTGACCCGGGCGCTCTTCGAAGCCGCCAAGCGCTGGATCGCCTGGGTGCCGGGCGGGCTGGCGGTCTCGACCGTCTTCGCCACCGCGGGCTTCGCCGCGGTCTCGGGCGCCTCGGTCGCCACCTCGGCCGTCTTCGCGCGCATCGCCATCCCCGAGATGGTCGAGAACAACTACAACAAGAAGTTCGCCGCCGGGGTCGTCGCGGCGGCGGGAACGCTGGCCTCGCTGATCCCGCCCTCGGCGATCCTGGTCATCTACGCGATCATCGTGGAACAGGACGTGGGCAAACTGCTGCTGGCGGGCTTCATCCCGGGCGCGTTCTCGGCGCTCATCTACACGCTGATCATCATCGGCATCGCCGTCGTCTTCAAGTCCGTGGGCCCGCCGATCACCGGCTTCACCTGGCGGCAACGCTTCGCCTCGCTGCCGCCGGCGCTGCCCATCGTAGCGGTGGTCGTCATCATCATCTTCTTCGTCTACAACCCCTTCGGCGACGCCTGGGGCACCCCGACCGAGGGCGGCGCGATCGGCGCCTTCATCGTCTTCCTGATGGCGGTCTGGCGCGGGATGCGCTGGCCCGAGCTGAAATCGGCCCTGCTCGAGACCGCCAAGCTGACGGTGATGATCTTCACCATCATCTGGGGCGTCCTGATCTACGTGCGCTTCCTCGGTTTCGCCGACCTGCCCGGCGCCTTCTCGGACTGGATCACCTCGCTCGAGATGTCGCCGATGCTGATCCTGATCTGCATCCTGCTGGCCTATGCGGTGCTGGGCATGTTCATGGACGCGATCGGGATGCTTCTGCTGACGCTGCCTGTCGTCTACCCGGCGGTCATGGCGCTGAACGGCGGCGAGACCGTCACCGCCGAGGCCTCGACCTTCGGGATGTCCGGGACCATGTGCGCGATCTGGTTCGGGATACTGGTCGTGAAGATGGCCGAGTTCTGCCTGATCACGCCGCCCATCGGGCTCAACTGCTTCGTGGTCGCGGGGGTGCGCGACGACCTCAGCGTTCAGGACGTCTTCAAGGGCGTGACGCCGTTCTTCATCGCAGACGGCATCACCATCGCCCTTCTGGTGGCCTTTCCGATGATCGTGTTGTGGCTGCCCATGATGGCGGCGGGCTAGACATGCGGGTCGCGGTCTTCGGCCTGGGGTCGATGGGATACGGCATGGCCGCTTCGCTGGTGCGGGCCGGGCACCAGGTCTGGGGGCTGGACGTGAACCCCGGGCCCGTCGCCCGGTTCCGCGCCGAGGGCGGACAGCAGGACGACCCCGATCCCGCGCGGCTCGAGGCGGTGGTCTGCGTCGTCCTGAACGCCGCCCAGACCGAGGCCGTCCTGTTCGGCGAGGCGGGCATCGTGCCGGGGCTGGGGGCGGGGGCGGTCGTCGTCTCCTGCGCCACGGTGCCGCCCGGGTTCGCGCGCGACATGGAGGCGCGCTGCGCCCGGGCCGGTGTGCATTACCTCGATGCGCCGATCTCGGGCGGGGCGGCCAAGGCTGCCGCCGGGCAATTGTCGGTCATGGCGGCGGGCACCCCGCAGGCCTTCGCCGCAGCACGGCCGGTGCTGGACGCGACCGCCGCCACGGTCTTCGCCCTGGGCGACGCCGCCGGGCCGGGTTCGGCGATGAAGGCGGTGAACCAGTTGCTGGCGGGCGTCCACATCGCCGCCATGGCCGAGGCGCTGACCTTCGGCATGACGCAAGGGGTCGCGCCCCGGCAGTTCCTCGACGTGATCTCGAAATGCGCGGGCACTTCCTGGATGCTCGAGAACCGCGCGCCGCACATCGTCGATGGCGACTACACGCCGAGATCGTCGGTCAACATCTGGCCCAAGGACCTGGGGATCGTGCTGGACATCGCCCGGGGCGCGGGCTTCGACGCGCCCCTGACCGAAACCGCGCTGGCGCGCTTCAGGGCCGCCGCCGCGATGGGGCTGGGGGCCGAGGACGATGCCGCCGTCGCCAAGGTCTATGCGCGCCAGGCGGGCCTGCGCCTGCCGGGCGAGGACGCATGACCATCCTGCTCGGGGTCATCGCCGACGATTTCACCGGCGCCACGGATATCGCGGGGCTGCTGGCGCGCGCGGGCGTCGCCGTGCGGCTGCGCATCGGTGTGCCCGAAGGACCCGCAAGCGACACCGCCGCCTTCGAGGTGATCGCGCTGAAGATCCGCACCGCGCCGGTCGCCGAGGCGGTGGCCGAGGCGCGGGCGGCAAAGGGCTGGCTCGAAGCGGCGGGCGCGCGGCACTTCTTCTGGAAATACTGCTCCACCTTCGATTCGACGGCGGAGGGGAACATCGGCCCGGTGGCCGAGGCTTTGATGGCCGATCTCGGGGCCGCGCAGACGATCTATTGCCCGGCATTCCCTGAGAACGGCCGGGCGATCTTCATGGGGAACCTCTTTGTCGGGCGCCTGCCTCTGGCGGAAAGCCCGATGA
>SBFT01000302.1 GCA_006227805.1 Paracoccaceae bacterium | reverse complement strand
GAAAAAGCCGGGCCAAAGGCCCGGCTTTTTCCATCGGACGCCCCTTGGTTCAGGCGTCCTTGCCCAGCATGTGATCCATCAGCACCGAAGGCTGGTCACAACCGGCCTCGCCCACGATCTTCGCGGGAATGCCCGCGACCGTCTTGCAGGGCGGCACGTCGTGCAGCACCACCGATCCGGCCGCGATGCGCGAACAATGGCCGACCTGGATATTGCCCAGCACCTTCGCCCCCGCCCCGATCAGAACGCCGTTGCCGATCTTCGGGTGGCGGTCCTGTTCTTCCTTTCCGGTCCCGCCCAGGGTCACCGAATGGAGCATCGAGACGTTGTCGCCGACCACCGCCGTCTCGCCGATCACGATGGAATGGGCATGGTCGATCATGATGCCCTTGCCGATGCGCGCGGCGGGGTGAATGTCGACGCCGAATATCTCGGAAATCCGCATCTGGAAGAAATAGGCAAGGTCCGACTTGCCCTGCTGCCACAGCCAATGGCCGATCCGGTAGGCCTGGACCGCCTGGTATCCCTTGAAATAAAGGATCGGCTGGAGAAACCGGTGGCAGGCTGGGTCACGTTCGTAGACGGCGACCAGATCGGCGCGCGCGGCGTCGATCAGGTCGGGCGCCGCGGCATAGGCGTCATCCGCGATCTCTCGCAGGATCGCCATCGACATCTCGTTGGAACAGAGCTTGGCGGCGACCCGGTAGGACAGGGCCTTCTCGATCGACTTGTGGTGCAAGATGCAGGCATGGATCAGGCCGCCCATCAGGGGCTCGGTGCGCACGGCCTCCTGCGCCTCGTCGGTGATGCGATCCCAGACGGGATCGACGGTGGCGATCTTGCTGCGGGTCTGAGCCATGTGAGACATCCTCCTGTCACGATAGACTATGCGACATAAGCCATGAACGACCAAACGCAAATCCGTGATGACAGCCATGACGTCGCCGAATGGCACCTGACAGGTGCCGGGCCGACCCCGCCCTGCCCTCAGGTCATGTCCAGAGCCTTCAGGACCAGGATGAAACAGGCGCGGTAATCGGGATCGTCGAAGCCGGGCTCGGGCGGCAGGCGATGCATCCGCGCGACTTCCATCAGGGTTCCCGCGCCATGAACCGGATGCGGGCACCCGGTGACTTGCCGGTGCCGATGGCCCAGCCGCGCACGGGCGATCAGGTCCCGCGCGACCCTGTCGCGCGCGCCCGTCTCGAGGGCCAGCAGGGCGCGGGCGGCGGCTGCGACATCGCCATGGGTGATCCGCATCACGGGATCAGCTCGATCCCGGCGAAGGGTCCGGGCCCGAACCGGGCCGAAACCTGCGCGACCTCGATCCGGATTGCGCCGATGGCGCCGTCCTGCAGGCGCAGGGCTTCCGGATAGGTCCATGCAGGCGCGCCCAGCGCCACCTCGCGCAGCATCGCGCCATCCTTGAAGACGCGCAGCAGATAGGCCTCGCTCTCCTCGCCCAGAGACACTTCCGCAAGGTCCCAACTGTCGCCATCGATCCGTGTGCGTCGGATCCAGGAAAATTCCGTCGCACCCGAGGCACCCGCCCTCCAGCGCAGGTGACAGGGCGCGTAGGGCCGCAAGCCGTTGCCGTCGAAGGCCTCGACAAGCTGCACGTAGGACGGATCGTCCACTGCCCGCCGGGCGGGTCCGATCCGGTAGTGCCGCGCGATCCGCCGCTGCGCGCTGGTCAGGTCGATCTGGCCGGGCGTCCCATCCATCAGGACGATCCAGGACCCCGCGGGCCAGGTATCCGGCTGCACCCCGTCGCTGCCCGCCTGCCCCCGCAGGCGCCTGCTCAGCCAGACACGGTCCGGTCCGATCAGCTGGGCCTCCTGGAACTGGATCAGTTCCCAGGCGCCGGATGTGCCATCCCCGATCGCCGCCAGGTTCGCGCCGTTCAGGACAGCGGCCCCGGTCTTCGACGACAGCGCCCCCGACAGAAGCCGCACCTCCAGCGGGGCGCCGTTGTCCCAACGCCCCGGCCGTGCGGCGGGCAGCCCGGTTTCGGTCACACCCACGATGGACCTGGCGGAAATCACGTTCTGAAGGACAAAATCGGCATCGATGTCGGATGCATAGACCGCCACCTCGCCTGGCCAGGGCTGGGCGGTCAGCGCCAGGTGCGGCGCGTGCGGCACCTCGTCCCCGGTCATCAGCGGAAGGTCCAGGAAAAGCGGCTGCACCGGAACCGGCGGCACGAACGCGCGCACCGGGGGCAGGCCCTCGGGCAGATCGACGCCGCGGTATATGTCGGGTTCGATCCGGACGGCGTCGATCAGCTGCAGCGGCCCCTGTTCGACCCGGTCGATGCGGAAGCGCTGCGTCACGCCATCCGGACCCGGCAGGGCCACCACGTCGCCCGCCCCCAGGGCGCGCAACGAGGGCGGCAAGGCAAAGCGCAGGCTGTCGCGCGCGATGCGCGCCTCGGCCAGCCAGCGCTCGACCACCTGGCGCGCCTCGTTCCGGGTCATGGCGAGCGAGAGTTCGTTCGAGGACACCGCCTGTGTCGCCTCGTCCGGCAGAACGGCTTCCTCGGCCAGGATGTCGTGATCGGCCTCGGATTCGACAAAGCGCAGCCGGACACGGCCCGCGAGTTCCGCCTCGGCCTCGCGCACGCGGGCCAAACGACCGTCCAGATCCGCGCTGATCGCCAGGTGGTCCGGATCGAGGACGGCGTCCGGATGACCGCTGCGCATGCGGAATTTCAATTGGCCCTCGCGTTCGATGGCGTCGAAGCCATGGCGCAGCATCAGGGGTTGAAGGGCGGCGCGCGCGTCGCCCGGATCGTCCAGCGCATAGCCCCGGACGACGCCGTGAAGCCCCGACACGTCGGCATCCGCGACCCCGGCGCGATCGCAGATCTCGGCCACGACCGAGGCCAGGCTGCGCGCCCCGACGCGCCCGTTCACCCAATGCCCGCGCAGATAGTTGGGCCCGTCGCTCCAGAGTGCGCGATTGTTGGGGAAGAACGGAAACGGCCGCGCGTCCCAGGCCCAGAGATAGGCGTTCTCCATGTCCACCATCCGCCCGCCATATTCGGCCGAGACCGGGTTGCGGTCCGGGTCCGCCCAATGGGTCAGCATGGCGCGCACATACTGGCGCTGGATCAGGTCGTCGCGGCGCCCGTCGGAATAAAGGGGAATGGCCGATTCCGACGACTTGGCATCGACGAACCTGTTGGGCTCGTTCGTGCCCTTGTCGATGGCGGGGCATCCATATTCGTCCGCCCAGGCCGCATCGAATTGCGGCCCCCTCAGGCTTTCGGGATCATGCGCCGAATAGGCCTTGGCTTCGGCCCCATTCGGCCAGACCAGCTTGCGTTCGCCCGCGATCCAGCGCGGACGCCTGTCGGGGGGCGAGGACGCGAGGATCCCGCTATCCCCCATCACCATCACGTCTCGGACCTGGTCCAGGGTTTCGCCCACCAGCCCCACGCGTCGCGCCTGCCCCGGGCTGAAGGGCATCGCCCCCTCGACCTGGGCGCGCACCCATTCGGCGCCCGCACGCGTCTTGCCCGCGCCGCGCCCGCCCATGACCACCCAGGTCCGCCAGTCTCCCGCAGGGGGCAACTGATGCTCCAGGGCCCAGAACTCGAACAAATAAGGGAGAGCCAGAAGCTCTCCCTCACCCAGGTCATTCAGGAAGGTCTGCCGCGTTTGCGGCGATGCGCAGCCGATGAAGTCGGCGCCCGATTTCAGCGCGTGCCCGTTCAAGGTCGAGGGCATAACCCCCTTGGGCGATTCCGGATTGCTTGTATCTACGTTCGACAAGTTTGGTCTCGATCGCTTGGCAGTTTCGAATGATCGCATCCAAGGATGCGATCGCTTTCGCGGCCTCGGCCGCCCTGGCATCCTCCCCGCCAGAAACCTGTCCGAGCAGGTCTTCGATCCTGAGCCGCGCACGGCTCAAGGACATGTGCAGCGACGTCAGCAGCTCCTCGGTCGTGCCAACGCCATCTTCCGGGGTAACAAGGCTCATGTTCAGTGTCAGACCTCATGCGTTTGTGATCTCCGCACGAGAAGAATGCGCCGCGACACCCAGCGTCACACCCTTTCCAGCCCCGCACAATCTATGCGGGAATAATCCGAAAAAGTCAAAGAAAAACGGGCGGTTACGCAACGCAACCGCCCGTCGGCTTAAGCTTTCCTTCAGCCTTATTCGTTCGCGGGCGCCTGCTCTCGCTGCTGCGCCTCGATCTCGCGCCAACGCGCGACATTGCGGTTGTGCTCGTCCAGCGTGACGGCGAAGGCATGTCCTCCGGTGCCGTCTGCCACGAAGAAGATGTAGTCGGTATCGTCGGGATTGACGGCCGCTTCCAGACTGGCAAGCCCCGGGTTGGCGATGGGTGTCGGAGGCAGCCCCTCGATCACATAGGTGTTCCAGGGCGTCTCGGCGCGCAGCTCGCTCTGCCGCAGACCCCGGCCCAGAACGCCCCGACCTTCGGTCACGCCATAGATCACCGTGGGGTCGGTCTGAAGCCTCATGCCCTGGTTCAGGCGGTTCACGAAGACACTGGCGACGCGGCCGCGCTCCTCGGGCAAGCTGGTTTCCTTCTCGATGATCGAGGCCAGGATCAGCATCTCCTCGGGCGTGTCGATGGGCAGGCCGTCGCGCCGTTCCTCCCAGATGCGGGCGATGCGCTGGACCTGCGCGGCGCTCATCCGCGCCAGGACCTCGGAACGCTGCGTCCCGCGCGTCACTTCATAGCTGTCGGGCGCCAGAGTGCCCTCGCCAGGCACCTCACCCGGCTCCCCCTCCAGCAGGTCGATTGCCTTGAGGCTT
>SBFT01000013.1 GCA_006227805.1 Paracoccaceae bacterium | reverse complement strand
TTCGATCCGATCTGGTTCGCGGTGATCCTGACGATCAACATGGAGATCGGCCTGATCTCACCGCCGGTCGGTCTGAACCTCTACGTGATCAACGGCATCGCGCCCGACATCAAGCTGAAGACCATCCTGATCGGGTCGCTTCCCTATGTAGGATGCATGGTCCTGGCGATCATCCTGCTGTGCATCTTCCCGGGGCTGGCGACCTGGCTGCCCGATCTGGTGATGGGCCCCGCGCTGTGACGATCTTCGCCGATATCCTGTCGACCGTCTTCGAGCGGCGCTATCGCCCCTGGGGCCCGGCGCGGCGCGACAGCCGCCCGATCGAGGCGGTGGTCGCCGACCTGATCGGCAGCACGGGCGAGGTGTCGGGAACGGGACTGGCGCGCCAGATCATCGACCGCTACGGCGAGATGGAGGAGGACGAAAGGCTGGCCTTCTTCCGCCATGTCGCCACCGACCTCGCGATCGTGCCGGACCGTCTGCGCATGGCGCTCGACGCCTACGAGGCGGAAGGACAGTCGAAGGAGACCTACCGCGCGGTCATGGCGGCGGCCGAACCACCCCGGCAGGAGCTGATCCGCCGCCTGAACCAGGTGCCCGGCGCCACCCATGCGCTGGTCCAGATGCGGGCGGACCTTCTGCGCCTGGCGCGCGGCGACGAGGCGCTTCTGGCGCTGGACCTCGATTTCCGGCATCTCTTCGCCAGCTGGTTCAACCGCGGATTCCTGGTCCTGCGCCGCATCAGCTGGGAAAGCCCCGCGCATATCCTGGAGAAGATCATCGCCTACGAGGCGGTCCACGCGATCGAAAGCTGGCGCGACCTGCGCCTGCGGCTCGAGCCGACCGACCGGCGGTGCTATGCCTTCTTCCACCCCGCGATGCCGGACGAACCGCTGATCTTCGTGGAAGTCGCCCTGACCAGGGGCATCGCAAAATCGGTTCAGGCGCTTCTGGCCGATGACCGCAGGCAACTCGCCTCGGACGAGGCCGACACGGCGGTGTTCTACTCGATCTCGAACTGCCAGGACGGGCTGGCGGGGATTTCCTTCGGCAATTCGCTGATCAAGCAGGTCGCCTCGGACCTCGTGGCGGCGCTGCCGGGGATCAGGACCTTCGTGACGCTCTCGCCGATCCCGGGCTTCTCGCACTGGCTTGCGGGCGCGCATCCCGGCCTGACACCGGCCTCGGACAAGCAGTTGCTGAGCCTTGCGGCCTTCTACCTGATCCGCGCCAAGCGCGAGGACGGCCTGCCGATGGACCCGGTGGCGCGCTTCCATCTGGGCAATGGCGCCCTGGTCCACCAGGTGCACGCGCGCGCCGACACGTCCGAGAAGGGGATGCGGCAATCGGCGGGGGTGATGGTGAATTACCTTTACGATCTCAAACAGGTCGCGCAAAACCACGAAGGCTTCGCCACCGCCCATGACGTCGCCGCCTCGTCCGAGATCGCGGGCCTGGCGGCCGCCGCCGAGAAGATCACGACCTGAGGAGACCGCGCCATGGTCAACCCGCTCTTTGACCGGCTGTTCGCCCGCCATTCCGGGCGCGGCGATCCCTTCCTGCATCTGCCGGACGGGAGCACCATGTCCTACGCCGACTTCCTGGGCCAGGCCGCGCGGATCGCCCATGTCCTGCGCGACGCGGGCCTGCAACCCGGCGACCGGGTCGCGGCGCAGGTCGAGAAGTCACCGCAGGCGCTGGCGCTTTATGGGGCCTGCGCGCAGGGCGGCTTTGTCTTCCTGCCCCTGAACACGGCCTATACCGTGGACGAACTGACCTATTTCTTCGAGGATTCGGGCGCGGCCCTCATTGTCTGCGACGCAGGGCAGGCGGCGGCGCTGGCCCCCATCGCGGACCGCCTCGGCGCGCAGCTCGAGACGCTGAACGCCGATGGCTCGGGCTCGCTGACCGGGAAGGCCGCATCAAGGCCGGACAGCTTCGCCACCGTCCCGCGCGGGCCGGACGACCTGGCGGCGATCCTCTATACCTCGGGGACCACGGGGCGCTCGAAGGGCGCGATGCTGAGCCAGGACAACCTTCTGTCCAATGCCGAGACGCTGGCGGACTACTGGCGCTTCACGGCGAGGGACGTGCTGCTCCATGCGCTGCCGATCTTTCACACGCATGGGCTGTTCGTCGCGACGAACGTCACGCTGGTCGCGGGCGGCTCGATGATCTTCCTGCCCAGGCTCGACATCGACCGGATGATCGCCTGGCTGCCGAAGGCGACGACGATGATGGGCGTGCCCACCTTCTACACGCGGCTTCTGGACGATCCGCGCTTCACCCGCGATCTGGTCGCGCATATGCGCCTTTTCGTGTCGGGCAGCGCGCCCCTGCTGGCCGAAACCCACATCCGCTTCGAGGAGCGCACGGGCCATCGCATCCTGGAACGCTATGGCATGACGGAAACCAACATGAACACCTCGAACCCCTATGACGGCGAACGCCGCGCGGGGACGGTGGGCTTTCCCTTGCCGGGGGTGGACCTCAAGGTCTGCGACCCGGAGACCGGTGCCGAGGTGCCGACAGGCGAGGTGGGCCAGATCGAGGTGCGCGGGCGCAACGTCTTCAAGGGCTACTGGCAGATGCCGGACAAGACGGCGGCCGAGTTGCGCGCGGACGGGTTCTTCATCACCGGCGACCTGGGGATCCGCGATGCCGACGGCTATGTCACCATCGTCGGACGCAACAAGGACCTGATCATCTCGGGCGGCTACAACATCTACCCCAAGGAGATCGAGCTGATCCTCGACGAACAGCCCGGCGTGCTGGAAAGCGCCGTGATCGGCGTGCCCCATGCCGATTTCGGCGAAACCGTGCTGGCCCTGATCGTGGCCGAGCCCGGGGCAAGACCCGACCTCGAGGCGGTTTCGGCGGCGGCGCGGGCGCGCCTGGCGCGGTTCAAGCATCCCCGCCGGCTGATCCTGGTCGACGAATTGCCGCGCAACACGATGGGCAAGGTCCAGAAGAACATCCTGCGCGACACCTACAAGGACCTCTTCGCCGAGGCCTGAGCCCCCGGGGTTCGGGCGTCGGGGCAGGGGAAAGACCTCGCGCCTGGTCGGGATGCGCATGATCGGCCCCCGGGGCGGTATCTTCGCCGCGCGAAAAGAATTGCTTGTGCCGAATGCGATGGCGCGGTCTACCCTGACCTCGAGCCGCAATGCGAGGGGGGCCGCGCCAGTCCGGTCCCCGGGGGGAGGACACCATGCGCGATATCGACCAGTTCACCATAACCCAGGCCGTGAAGGACACGTTCCGCACCGAAAAGGGCAGCCGGTTCGAGCAGTTGCTGCATGGCCTGATCGACCACCTGCACGACTACACACGGGAAAACCGGCTGACCCACGAGGAATGGATGCGGGTGCTGACGTTCCTCTACGACTGCGGCAGGATCTCGACCCCGGAACGGCACGAATTCATCCTGCTCTCCGACGTGCTGGGCTTTTCGGCGCTGGTCGACATGATCAATTCCAGGGACGGGGCGACCGAAGGCTCGAACCTGGGGCCGTTCTACGTGGACGACGCGCCGCGCATGCCGCTCGGGGCCGATCTGGCCGCGGGTCGCGCGGGGGTCTGCGTTCTGGTGCGCGGCAAGGTCAGCGATACCCGGCACAGGCCGCTGGCGGGCGCCATCGTCGACACCTGGCAGGCCGACGCGGCGGGCACCTATCCGATCCAGGAACAGGGCCAGGACAAGATGGACCTGCGCGGCGTGTTCGAGACCGACGACAAGGGCGAATTCTGGTACACGACCGTCCTGCCAAGGCCCTACACGGTGCCCTATGACGGCCCGGTGGGCGCGTTGCTGCGCGCGGGCGACCGCCATGCCTGGAGGCCCGCGCATCTGCACTTCATCCTGCGCGCGCCCGGGATGTCCTCGATCACGACCGAGGTGTTCTTCGAGAACATGGAGTATCTCGACGAGGATGCGGTCTTCGGGGTCCGCTCGTCGCTGATCGCCCGGGTCCGCCCCGTCCGGGAGGGCGAGGATCCGGGCGTCACGACCCGGCGCGCGCCCGAGGCGGTGGTCGAGGTCGACTTCGTGCTGGCCCCGGCCGACTGATCCACCTCAACCGGCGGGGAGATGCGCGCGCGATCCGGCCTGTCCCGGTCAGGCCTGTCCCGCGGTCAGGTCCGGCCTTTCAGGGCCAGCACGATGGTCGAGATGTCGTCCTCGGCATGACCCATCTCGCCCGCGCGGCGCATGAGGTCGCGTGCCATGTCGGTCATCGGCAGCGCCGCGCGGCCTTGCGCCACGGCGGCCACGGTGTCGAGGTCCTTCAGCATCATGGCGACGGTGCCGAGAGGGTTCTCGAAGCTCTCCGCCGCCATGCGCGGGGCCAGAAGCTGGAAGGGCTTCGAATCGGCGAACCCGCCCGCCAGCGCCTGCGTCAGGCGCGCGGCGTCCACACCGGTGGCCTTCGCGAAGTTCACCGCCTCCGCCGTCAGCGCCATCATGCCGCCCGACAGGATCTGGTTGACCAGTTTCGTCATCTGCCCCGCGCCCGCCGGTCCCATATGCGTGACGCGCTGGGACAGGGGTTCCATCAGGGGCGCGGCGCGGGCGAAATCCGCCTCCGTGCCGCCCGCCATGATCGTCAGAGTGCCCGCGATCGCCGCAGGCGTCCCGCCCGAGACCGGCGCGTCGACCCAGCCCATGCCGTTCGCCGCGCGCAACCTTTCGCCGAACTCGCGCGTGAGGGCAGGGTCCATCGAGGAGAAGTCGATCAGAAGCGACGGGCCTTTCACCCCCGCGATCCCGTCAGGCCCGAAGACGACCGCCTCGACCGCCCTGGCATTCGTCAGGCAGCACATGATGACGTCCGAGGCGCGGGCGAGGTCGGCGGGCGTCGCCGCCTGCGTGGCGCCTGCCGCGACGGCAGCCGCGCATTTCTCGGGGGACCGGTTCCAGACCGTGACCGCATGACCGGCCTTGACCAGGTTGATCGCCATGGGTCCGCCCATGAGGCCGGTGCCAAGGTATCCGATGCGCGGCCTACTCATCGGGCAGCTCGTCCATCGGCCATTCGGCGGCGCCGGAATGGGTGATGGCACCCAGGTAGGCGCTCTGGACGGCGTTTGCGTATTTCTCCATCGCGCCGGCCAGCCTGCGCGCAGGACGCGCGGCCAGCGCCGCGCGGCGGCGGGCCAGTTCGGCCTCGTCCATGGCCATGTCGATGCGGCGCACGCCCTCGGTCGTGTCGATGCGGATGATGTCGCCGTCCTGCACCAGTGCCAGCGGCCCGCCCGCACCCGCCTCGGGCGAGAGATAGCCGATGCACATGCCGCGCGTCGCACCCGAGAAGCGGCCGTCCGTCACCAGCGCCACCTTCTCGCCCATGCCCTGGCCGTAGATCACGGCGGTGGGGCCCAGCATCTCGCGCATGCCGGGGCCGCCCTTGGGGCCTTCGTTGCGGATGATCAGGACCTCGCCCGCCTCGTATCCGCGCTTGCGGATGACGGCCATCGCCTCTTCCTCGCTCTCGAACACCCGCGCGGGGCCTTCGTGAACGCGCGTCTTCAGGCCCGCGACCTTGATGAAGGCGCCTTCGGGGGCCAGGTTTCCCTTGATGACGATCACGCCGCCGGTGCGGTCGATGGCGTCGGGCAGGGGCCGGATCACCTCGCCATCGGGGGCAGGGGCGTCACGCACCGCCTCCTCCAGCGTCTGGCCCGTCAGGGTCAGCGTGTCGCCATGCATGACGCCCCCCGCGATCAGTTCCTTGACGATCATCGGCACGCCGCCCAGGCGATGCACGTCGAGCGCGTAATACTGCCCGCCGGGGCGCAGGTTGCCGATCAGCGGCGTGCGCTCGAAGACCGCGCCCACGTCATCCATGGTGAAACGGATCCCGGCCTCGTTCGCGATGGCGCAGACATGCATCCCGGCATTGGTCGACCCGCCGGTGGCCGCGATGATCGCGCAGGCGTTTTCCAGAGATTTCCGCGTGATCAGGTCGCGCGGCAGGGGGCCGCCCCTTTCGAGGATCTGCATCACCAGATGTCCGGCGCGCCGCCCCACGGCGGCCCGTTCGGCATGGACCGCCGGGATCAGCGACGAACCCAGCGGAGAGATCCCCAGCACCTCGCCCACCATGCCCATGGTATTCGCCGTGAACTGCCCGGGACAGGACCCCACCGTGGGCATCGCCACGCGTTCCATCGCGTCGAGCTCGGCCTGCGACAGCTGCCCCGTCATCACCGCGCCCGCGCCCTCGTAGGTATCGAGGATCGAGATGACCTTGCCCTTGTACATCCCCGGAAGGGTCGAGCCGCCATAGACGAAGACCGAAGGCGCGTTCATCCGCACCATCCCCATGATCATCGCGGGCAGGTTCTTGTCGCAACCGCCATAGCCCACGATGCCGTCATAGGCATGGCCGCGCATGATCAGCTCGATCGAATCCGCGATCAGTTCCCGCGACATGAGCGAGGCCTTCATGCCCTGGTGGTTCATCGACAGCCCGTCCGAGACGGAAATCGTGGTGCTTTCGCGAGGCGTGCCGCCCGCCTCCTGCACGCCGCGATAGGCGTGCCGGGCCTGATCGCCCAGACCCATGTTGCAGGGCGAGGTTTCGGACTGGGTGGACACGACGCAGATCATGGGCCGCGCGATCGCGTCGTCATCGAGGCCCTGGCCACGCATGAAGGCGCGGTGCGGCACGCGGTCGAGGCCGTCCGTGGTGATGCGCGACCGCAAGGGGCGCGTGGTGCGTTTCGCGGCGGTCATGAAAGCCTCCGGTCAGTGATGAAAAGTGCTGGATTCCCCGGCCTTTGCTTGTAAAGGTGCAGGCCGGTCCGGCCGAGGGGGGATGTGCCATGGAGATCGACAGGACATGGCTGGACGCCGCGGTCGCCGCCCGCGCCGCACACACGGCCTTTCCGCTGCCCGAGCCTGCGGACATGAGCGCGGCCTATGCGATGCAATCGGCCTATGCCGCCCGCGTGGCCGCGCAGAAGGGCGGCGTCAGCGGCTACAAGCTGGCCGTGAACTCGCCCCGGCTGATGGCGCATTTCGGCGTCGGGGAACCGGCCTGGGCGCGCATCTTCCGGGACGAGACCCATCTTTCGGGCCAGCGCCTGCCGCGCGCCTGCTTCGGCGATCTGTTCATCGAGCCGGAACTGGCGGCGATCCTGGGACCCGGTGTCGAGGGCCTGGCGGGCCCCGTTGACCGCGACGGCGCGCTGGCGCTGATCGAGCGCTATCACGGCGCGATCGAACTGGTCGACGCCAACGGCGCGGCGATGGCGTCGATGGCCCTGACGCAGGCCGTCGCGCTGAACGTCTTCAACGCGGGAATCGTCCTGGGCGAGGCGGGCCAGAAGCCCGCGACGCTGGACATCGCCACGCTGAAGGTCACGCAGAGTGTCGACGGTGTCGTGGTGGGCGAAACCACGGGCACGCCGCCCCAGGACCCGGTCGAGGCGGTGCGTTTCGCCGTCAATGCCGTGCTGTCGGCGGGTGCGGCGCTGAGCCCCGGCATGGTCATCATGTGCGGCACGCACCTGCCCATGCGCCGCATCGCGCCGACCGAGACCGAAGTCGCGGTCGAGATGTCGGGCCTGGGCCGGATCGCCTTTTCCCTGACCGACTGACATCAGGCCCCCTTCACACCACCAGCGACGGCAGCCACAGCGACAGCGCGGGCACGCTGACGATCAGGGCGAGCCGGAAGAGATCGGCGACCCAGAAGGGCGTCACCCCCCGGAAGATCGTGCCGGTCTTCACGTCCGGCAGCACGCCGCGCAGGACGAAGACGTTCAGGCCCACGGGCGGGGTGATCAGGCTGATTTCCGTCACCACGACGACCACGATGCCGAACCAGATCGGATCGAAGCCCAGGTCCCGCACCAGCGGAAAGAAGATCGGCACCGTCAAGAGGATCATCGAGAGGCTCTCGAAGACGCAGCCCAGAAGCACGTAGATCAGAAGGATCGCGAGGATCACCAGGTAGGGCGTGTCCGCGAACTGCGAGGCGAAGGCCAGGAGCGCCTGCGGAAACTCGGTGTAGTTGATGAAGTTCGCAAACAGCAGCGCGCCGATCAGCACGGTGAACAGCATCGCGGTGGTTTCCACGCTTTCCAGAAGGATCTCGTAGAGGATCCGCCAGGTCAGCGCACCGCGCACCAGCGCGAAGACGAAGGCCCCCAGCGCGCCGATCCCCGCGGCCTCGGTCGGGCTGAAGATGCCGCCGTAGATGCCGCCCATCACGATCAGGAAGAGCAGAAGCACCCCCCAGACCTTGGAGAGCGCGCGCCAGCGCTGCGCCCAGTCCTGGCGTTCGGCCGCGGGGCCTTCCTGCGGCCTGCGCCAGGTCACGTAGCGCACCGCCAGAAGGTAGAACAGAACCCCGATGATGCCCGGAATGACGCCCGCGGCGAACAGCTTGCCGATGCTCTGCTGGGTCAGGATGCCATAGATCACCAGGATGACCGAAGGCGGGATCAGGATGCCCAGCGTGCCGCCCGCCGCGATCGATCCCGTCGCCAGCCGGTCGGAATAGTTGAATTTCCGCATCGAGGGCATGGCGACCTTCGACATGGTCGCAGCCGTGGCGAGCGAGGACCCGCAGATCGCCGAGAACCCGCCGCAGGCCACCACCGTCGCCATGGCAAGCCCGCCCTTGCGGTGGCCCAGAAAGGCGTTCGAGGCGTTGTAGAGTTCCGAGGCCAGCCGGGCGCGGGCGACGAAATTGCCCATCAGCACGAACAGCGGCACCACCGAAAGCTCGTAGTTGATGGCGGCGTTGAAGGCGGTCTGGCCGACGTTGTAGAGCGCCCCCACGGGGTTCAGCACCCAGGCCATGCCCGCGAAGCCGACGAGGATCATCACGATCGCGATCGGGATGCGCAGGAAGGCGAGGAACAGAAGGACGGCCAGTCCGATCAGGGCTTCGGTCATCAGGGATCATCCACGCAACTTGCGGCCCGAGAGATAGGCCCAGACATTGACCAGCGCCGCCAGGGTGGCGATGGCGCAGAGAAAGGTCATGCCGGCGCCGAAAGGCCAGATCGGTATGAAGAGTTCGTCGGTCATGCTGCCGAAGCGGTGATCGTCATAGGTCTTGACGCCCAGTCGCCAGGTCAGCAGCGCCAGCGCCGCGGTGCTGATCAGGTTGACGACGATCCCCTGGAGGCGCGCCAGTCCGTCGGGAACGAAGGCGTCCAGAAGGTCGACGGTGACATGGCTCTCGCGCAGCATGGTCAGCGGCAGGGCGCAGAAGATGATGGCGGGCATCATCAGCGAGATGATCTCGTAGGCGGCGGGGACCGGGGCCAGGAAGACGTAGCGCCCGACGACATCGATGAAGGTCAGCACCATCATCGCGAAAAGGACCAGGCAGGCCACCACCGCCAGAACGCGGGTCGGGCCTGTCAGGCCGCGGGGAAGCCCCGCGGCCCTGTCTGCGTGCAGGGTGTCCAAAAGTCCGGCCCGATCACATCGCGTTGATCTTGGCGACTTCGCCCATGAAAAAGTCGAGCACTTCCTGACCATCAAGCCCGAAGGAGGACGCCTGCGAGATGTAGTCGGCGATGAAGGTCTCGTTCAGCTCCTTCAGCGCGGCCTGCAGTTCGGGCGAGGCCTCGATGATGGTGTTGCCGGCCTTCTTGGCCTCTTCCAGGCCCCAGGCGTTGATCTTGTCCCAGCCGGCGCCCGCCATCTTGGCATAGGCTTCGCCCGAATACTTGTCGATGATCGCCTTGTCCTCGGGCGACAGACGGTCATAGGCCGCCTGGTTCATCATCAGGTAATGGGACGAGTTGTACCAGCCGCCGGGCATGGTCGTCGAATAGGGCACCAGTTCGGTGATCTTGAAGCTGGGCAGGCTCTCCCAGACGAACAGGATCCCGTCCGCGATGCCCGCCGAGAGGATCTCGTAGGACTTGGGCGCGGGCTGGCGGATCGAGACGCCGCCCCAGGCCTCGACGATGGCCAGCGGGATCGGTCCGCCGGTGCGGAACTTCTGGCCCGCGAAATCCTCGGGCTTGGTCATGTTCATCTTGGAATGGTGCACCTGGCCGGGCCCGTGCAGGTTCACGCCGATGATGTGGACGCCCTTGTAGAGGTCCTTGTCGGCGAAGAACTTCTCGTGCGTGCGCTGGAAGGCGATCGACGAGGCTTCGGCGCTGTCGCCCAGGAAGGGAAACTCGCCGAAGATGTAGGGCGCGAACTGGCCGCGCGAATAGCCGTGGACGCTGAAGGCCACGTCGGCCTGGCCGGTGCGGACCGCATCCAGGTGACCGGTCGGGTCGGTGACGGGCTTGGGCAGGCGCTTGAAGACGATGCGGCCTTCGCTTTCCTTCTCGATCGCCTCCATCCACGGGATGTAGATGGCCTCGTTCACCGGATGCGTCCAGGGCAGCCAGGACGAATAGGTCAGTTCGGTCTGCGCCGTGGCGGTGCCGACCGTCATGACGGTGGCGGCGATACCGGCCGCCAGCGGTTTCCAGATCTGGTGCAACATGTGCGTTCTCCCTGAGTTGGTTCTGGTTTTTCTTTCAGTCTTGCATGCACCCCGGGCCTTTGCCTAGGGATTCGGGTGTCCGGTCACAGCTGGATGCTCCCCACGCTGGCGCCGCCGCAGACATAGAGCGTCTGTCCGGTGACGAAGCCGTTCTGCGGGTCGCAGAAATAGAGGAAGGCGTTGGTCACGTCGCGGACCTCGCCCAGGCGGCCCACGGGGATGCGCGCGGCCAGGGCCGCCTCGCGGTCGCTGTCCCTGGGAATGATCGACCAGAAATTGTCGGTGCGGATCGGCCCCGGCGCCACCACGTTGACGGTGATGCCGTGGCCGGCCAGTTCCAGCGCCCAGGTCCGCGCCATGCCGATGATGCCGGCCTTCGTGGCGGAATAGGCGGTGCGGGTGGGCACGCCCATCGCCGCGCGCGATCCGTTGAAGAGGACCCGCCCGAAGCGCCGCGCCTTCATCGCAGGCAGGACCGCCTGCGTGAGTGTCAGCGGCGCCGCCAGATGCAACTGCGTCAGCCCCGCCAGGTCTTCGGGCCTGGCCTCCTCGATCAGGTTGGGCCAGATCAGGCCCGCGTTGTGCACGATATGGGTGACGTCATGCTCGGCCGCGATCCGGGCTGCGGCGCGCGCCGTCTCCGATGGATCAAGAAGGTCGCACAGGACGTTGTGAACACGTGGATTTTCCGAAGGGTTGCGCGCGACCGAGACCACCTTGTAGCCGCGCTCGAGCAGGCATTCCGCCAGGTCCGCGCCGATCCCCTTGTTGCCCCCGGTGATGACGGCGGTCAGGTCCATCATGCGTCCTCCACCAGGGCCAGAACCCGCAGGGGGCTGCCCGTGCCGCCCTTGATCTTCAGGGGTGCGGCCACCAGGACCGCGCCCGTGGGCGGCAGCCGATCGAGATTGGCGAGGCATTGCAGCCCGTAGCGGCCCGCGCCGTGCAGGATGTAATGCGCCGGATAGGGCGGCGAGAGATGCGCGCCCTGGCCGGCATCGGTGCCCACGGTCTCGGTTCCGAAGCCCAGGATGTCGCGGTCGTCCACCAGGAGGCGGATCGCCTCGGCCGAGGGGCCGGGCGAATGGGGGCCGTCCTTGCCCATGTTCAGATAGGCCGCACCGCGCCGTTTCGACCAGTCGGTGCGCATCAGCACCCAGGCGCGCGGCGGGATGCGGCCATGTCGCGCCTCCCAGGCCTCGACATGGGCCGGCGTCAGAAGGAAGTCGTCGTCCCTTGCGGCCTCGTCCGAGCAGTCGATCACGCAGACTGGACCGATGAAGCGGTCGGGCGGGATTTCGTCCACCGCCCCCTGCGGCACGTCACGCCCCGAAATCCAATGGACCGGCGCATCGAAATGGGTGCCGGTATGTTCGGACATCGAGATGTTGTGCCATTTCCACGCCGGTCCGCGATGGTCGTAGTGGCTCACCTCCTCCATCCGGAACCGCGCGCATTGACCGAATTCCGGCGGCAGGATGATCACCGGGAAATCCGGGTCCAGCGTATGGGTCAGGTCGATCACCCGGACCTGGCCGCCCGCCAGGGCCGCGGCGAGGGTTGCAAGCACGCTCATCCCATGTCCCCCGCCATCGTGCGTTCGCGTTCCAGGACCTTCGGGTCGCGCCGGAAACGCTTGAAGAGGTCGCGCGCGACATCGCCGCAGCAGACATCCTCGAGCCCCCGCTGCAAGCCGTCCACGACCGACATCGCCAGCGCCTGCGCCGCGACCTTGGGCGGCGGCAGGGGCTGATACCAGTCATCCTCGGTCGGACCCGTCAGCACGTTCATGACCCGCAGGCCCGAGGCGCGGAACTCTCCCCGCAGCGACTGCGACAGGGCCAGCGCCGCCGCGTTCGAGGCGTTGAAACAGCCGTAATCGGGCGCGTTCGACAGCGCCTCGACCGACAGGATGTTGACCCAGGCCACGGCCGAGTTCACGCCATCGGCGGTGCGCGCGCACATGCCCGGCCCGAAGGCCTGGGCAAGACGCATCAGGCCCAGGTAATTCACCTCGATCTCGTCCCGGGCGAAGGCGGTGTCGCCGCGCGCCAGGACGCCGCCGGGGCGCATGAAGCGGGCATTGTTGATCAGGATGTCCACCTTGCC
>SBFT01000101.1 GCA_006227805.1 Paracoccaceae bacterium | reverse complement strand
AACATCGTGCTCGAGGACATCAACCTCGAGATCCCCCCCGGCGCCCGCGTCGCGATCCAGAGCCGCAGCGATACCGAACGCGCCGCCTTCGCCGAATTGCTGACGCGCGAGGTCCTGCCGGCGCGGGGTTCGGTCATCATTGCCGGCCATCCGCTGAACGAACTCCACCAGGCGGTCCTGGCCGCGCGGATCGGCTATGCCCATTCGCGGCCCTATCTCTTCGACGGGACGCTGGGCGACAACCTTCTGATGCCGCTCCGGATCAAGCCGCAACTGCCGCCTTCGGAGGCGGGCCGCCGCAATCGCGCCCTGACCGAGGCCTATCGTTCGGGCAACAGCACCGACCCGATGCAGGCGGAATGGGTGGATCCCGCCCTGGCGGGGCTGTCGGATGGCGAGGACATCCGCGACTGGTGGTTCAAGCTGGTCGAGGCGATGGGCATCGACGAGATGATGTTCCGACGCACGCTGCGCTCGCGCTTCGATCCGCACCGGCATCCCGACCTGGCCCGCCGGATCGTCGAACTGCGCCCCGAAATCGCGGAACGGCTGAAGGCCGCCGGTCTCGACCAGGCGATCCATCGCTTCGACCCGGACCAGTTCAATCCCGCGATCCCGCTGGGCGGCAACATCCTCTATGCCACGCCGCGCCGGGACATCACGCAGGAAGGCCTGGCCGCCGAGGGGCAGTTCCTGCGGCTGGTGGATGAAAGCGGCCTGGCCAGGGACGCGCTGGCGATCGCGCGCGCGGTGGTTCAGATCCTGCGCCAGACCTTCGGGCGCGACGGCACCGATCACCCGCTGTTCCGGCGCCTGGGGATCGAGGAGGACACCTATATCCGCCTGATCGCGATCGCCGACAAGGCCGAGAGGAACGGCCTCGCGGGCCTCCCGGACGAGGACCGCGCCCTCCTGCTGACGGTTCCCTTCCTGCTGACCGCCGAACAGATCGGCTCCAGCTTCCCCGAGGAATACAAGCAGAAGATCCTCGAGATCCGCCGCCGCAAGTCGCCCCTCCTGCGCGAGGCCGCGCGCGACATGTTCGTGGGCGTCGACGAGGACACCTACCTGCCGCGTCTGTCGGCGCTCGAGAACGCGATCTTCGGGCGGGTCTCGCTGATGGCGGGCGGCAAGACCGAGGAGGTCGAGAACCTGGTGGCGCAGGTGCTGGACGAACACGGGCTGCGCCGGGCGATGGCCTCGATCATCTATGACCTGCCGACGGGTCTGGGCGGAACCAGGCTGCCTACGGTCCTGCAGGAGCGCGCCGCCTTCAGCCGTGCCGGGATCAAGCGGCCCGACATCCTGATCCTGGACCGCGCGCTGGCCAGCCATGACAGCGCCAGCCGGTCGCGCACCCGCGAGCGGCTGCGCGATCTTCTGCCCGACGCGACGATCATCTTCATGGAGGACAGTTTCGCCAATCCCGATCACTACGACCTGTTCATCGAGATCCGGAACGGACGGATCGACGACATCTCGCGCGGGCGCGAATCCGATCTGGACGATGGCGGCGTGGCCGACCTGCGGCGCAAGCAGCGCCTGATCGCGCAGACCGATCTCTTCGGCTCGCTCGACGCGCGCAACCAGCGCCTGCTGGCCTTCAGCGCGCAATGGTTCGAAGCCAGGGCGGGCGACGTGATCTTCCGCGGCGGCGAGAAGGCCGACGCCGCCTATCTCTGCCTCGAAGGCCATGCCGAGATGCACTGGCCCGAAAAGGGCCTGGGGGACCGGCCTGTCGCCAGCATCGGGCCGGGCCGCCTGATCGGCGATCTGTCGATCATCCTGGGCGAGGACCGCCAGTTGAACCTGATCTCGGTGACCGACACGAAATGGCTGCGCATCGGGGCCGAGGAATACCGCGCCGTGGTCGAGACCGACCCCGCCGTGGCGCTGAACCTTCTGCATACGGTGGCCAGCCATCTGACGGGCGCGGCGGAGCTGCTGCGCCATGCCCACATCGATCCTGCGGTGCAGGAGGGACAATCCTTCGAGGAGCTGGGCAAGTAGGATGATGCGGCGCCCCAGGGCCTATGCAGCGCACGAGATCCTGGTCGGTCCGGCCCGGGCGCGGCCCGACCTGTGGCGCACGCTCCTGGGCTTCATCCTGATCGTCTTCCTCACCTTCATGCTGGGCGGTTTCGCGGACGCCGCGCTGAGCACCCTCGCCCCAGGGCGCTGGTCCCAGATGCAGGACCCGAGGCTGGTGGGCACGACCCCCTTCACGATGCTCATGCTGCTCTTCGGGTTCCTCTTCCTGACCGTCGGCGTCGCGGCGGCGGTGACGCTGCTGCACGCCCGCGGCCTGGCCAGCGTGCTGGGGCCCTGGCGCGCGGTGATCCGCGATTTCCTGGGCGTCGCGAAATGGCTCGCGATCCTTCTGGGCGCGATCTGGGTGCTGCCGCCCTGGGACCTGGGGGCGCCGATGGTGCCGAACCTGGCGCCCGGTCTCTGGCTCTTGCTCCTGCCGCTGTCGCTGGCGGGCGTCCTGATCCAGACCAGCGCCGAGGAGATCGTCTTTCGCGGCTACCTGCAACAACAGCTCGCGGCGCGCTTCGCCTCGCCCCTGATCTGGGTCGGCCTGCCCTCGGCGCTCTTCGCCGTCGGTCATTACCTGCCGGCCGAGGCGGGCGGCAACGCCATCTACATCGCCCTCTGGGCCGGTCTTTTCGGCGTGCTGATGGCCGACCTGACCGCGCGCGCGGGCAACCTCGGTCCCGCTATCGCCGTGCATTTCGCCAACAACCTGTCCTCGCTTCTCCTGGTGTCGCTGCCCGAGGGTCTGAACGGCCTGTCGCTCTACGTGCTCGAGGTCGATATCGCCGACCGGGAAGCCCTGTGGACCTTCCTGCCCATCGACTTCGCCACGATGATCCTGTTCTGGCTTGCGGCCCGCGTGGCGATCAGGCGTTGATTGCATTTCCCCGCGCCCCGGCTTATCTCAGCCCCCAAAGACCCGTGCCTGCAGGAAAGTGGCGATGAACTGGATCACCAACTATGTCCGGCCCCGGATCAACTCGATCTTCTCGCGCCGCGAGACGCCCGAGAACCTCTGGCAGAAATGCGATGAATGCGGCACGATGCTGTTCCACCGCGAACTGGCCGAGAACCTGAACGTCTGCACCGCCTGCGGCCATCACATGGCGATCACGCCCCGTGACCGGTTCCGCGCCCTGTTCGACGGCGGCGTCTTCGCCGAGGTCAAGGTCCCCGAGCCCAAGGCCGATCCGCTGCAATTCCGCGACCAGAAGAAGTATCCCGACCGGATGAAGGCCGCCCAGAAGGCCACCGGCGAGAAGGAGGCGATGCTGGTCGCCACCGGCGAGATCGGGCGCACGCCCATCGTCGCCGCCGCGCAGGATTTCTCGTTCATGGCGGGGTCCATGGGCATGTATGTCGGCAACGCGATCATCGCCGCCGCGCAGGAAGCGGTGAAGCTGAAGCGCCCCCTGATCCTGTTCTCGGCCGCCGGCGGGGCGCGGATGCAGGAGGGGATCCTCTCGCTGATGCAGATGCCGCGCACCACCGTCGCCGTCGAGATGGTGAAGGAAGCGGGCCTGCCCTACATCGTCGTGCTGACCCATCCCACCACCGGCGGCGTGACCGCATCCTATGCAATGCTGGGCGATGTGCAGATCGCCGAACCCAATGCCCTGATCTGCTTTGCCGGTCCCCGCGTCATCGAGCAGACCATCCGCGAGAAACTGCCCGAAGGCTTCCAGCGCGCCGAATACCTGCTGGATCACGGGATGCTGGACCGTGTGACCAGGCGGGGCGATCTGCGCGACGAACTGATCGGCATCACCCGGATGCTTCTGGGCCTGTCGCCCGCCGTGAAGGGCGATCTTCCCGCCCCGGCCCCCGCCCCCGGGGCAACCGACGCCGGGACCGAGGCGGCGCCGCCGCCCGCCCAGGAGGCGCCGTCCAAGGCATGAGCGCGCCCGGATCGGACATCATCCTGGAACGGATGATGTCGCTGCACCCCAAGATCATCGACCTGACGCTGGACCGTGTCTGGCGTCTTCTGGCGGCGCTGGGAAATCCGCAGGACAGGCTGCCCCCGGTGATCCATGTGGCGGGCACCAACGGCAAGGGGTCGACCGTCGCGATGATCCGCGCGGGGCTGGAAGCCGCGGGGCGGACCTGCCATGTCTATACCTCGCCGCACCTCGCGCGCTTCCACGAGCGCATCCGGCTGGCGGGTCAACTGATCACCGAAGACCACCTGACCCGGGTGCTGGACGAATGCTACGTCGCCAACAACGGCGAGACGATCACCTATTTCGAGATCACGACCTGCGCCGCGCTGCTGGCGTTCTCCCGCGTGCCGGCCGATTACGTACTGCTGGAAGTGGGCCTCGGCGGGCGGCTGGACGCCACCAACGTGATCGCGCGCCCGGCCCTGACGATCATCACGCCCGTCTCGATGGATCACGAGGCCTATCTGGGCGATACCATCGCCAAGATCGCGGGCGAAAAGGCCGGGATCATCAAGCGCGGCGTGCCTTGCGTCGTGGGCCCGCAGGCGGATGCGGGGCTGGAGGTGATCGAGGCCAGGGCCGCCTCGCTGGGCGCGCCCGTGATCGCCCATGGCCAGCATTGGCACTGTTTCCGCGAAGGCGACCGGATGGTCTTCCAGGACGAGACCGGATTGCTCGATCTGCCGCTGCCGAACCTGCTGGGCGCGCATCAGATCCAGAACGCGGGCGCGGCGCTGGCCGCGTTGCGTCACCTGGGCTTCGGCGAGGAGGCCTGCGAGGGGGCCGTCACGCGCGCCGAATGGCCCGCGCGGATGCAGCGCCTGAGAACCGGGCCGCTGGTCGAGGCGGCCCGCGGGGCCGAGTTGTGGCTGGACGGCGGGCACAATCCTTCGGCGGGCGAGGCCCTGGCGGAGGTGCTGCGCGCCATGCCGGACCGGCCCACGCACCTGGTCTGCGGGATGCTGAACACCAAGGACATCCGAGGCTATCTGCGTCCGCTGGCCGGTCTCGCCGCCAGCCTGTCGGCGGTGTCGATCCCCGGCGAGAAGAACACCATCCCCGCCGAAGACACCGCCGCCATCGCCGCCTCGGTGGGCCTTCAGGCCTCGGTCGCCGACAGCCCCCTGTCAGCGGTAGAGGCCATCGCCGCGCGCGATCCCAACGCCCGCATCCTGATCTGCGGGTCGCTCTACCTGGCGGGCGTGGTCCTGCGCGAGAACGGCTAACCTTTCCACTTCGCCGCCGCCGCGCGCGCGGCGCGGGCCAGCATCAGGACATCGATCCCCACCGCCAGGAACTGCGCGCCCGCGTCGCGGTAGATCTCCGTCACCGCGTCATCCGTCGACAGGATCCCCGGCGCCTTTCCTGCCGCCGCGATGCGCGCCAGCGCGCCCAGGATGACCTCCTGAACCTCGGGCGCGGTCGACCGGCCCTGGAAGCCCATGTCGGTCGACAGGTCCGCAGGCCCGATGAAGACGCCGTCAACGCCCTCCACCGTCAGGATGTCGTCGAGGGCCGCGATCCCCGCGCGGCTTTCCACCTGGACCAGAAGACAGATCTGCGCATCCGCCGTCGCCACGTAATCGGTGATCTGCCCATAGCGCGAGGCGCGGGCAGGGGCCGCGCCCACGCCGCGCAGCCCGTGCGGCGGATACTGGCAGGCGCGCACCAGGTCCTCGGCCTGTTCCTTGCTCTCGACCATGGGCACCAGCACCGTCTGGGCGCCGGTATCCAGCACCTGCTTGACCATCCAGGTCTCGCCCGCGGGGATGCGGACCACGGCCTCGGTCTCGTAAGGCGCCAGCGCCATGACCTGGTCACGGATCGACCGGATGTCGTTCGGCGCGTGTTCGCCATCGACCACGATCCAGTCGAACCCGGCGGTGCCCAGGATGTCGCTGGCATAGTGATCGGCGAGGCAGCTCCACAGCCCGATCAGGCGGTCCCCGGCTTTCAGACGGGCTTTGAAACGGTTCTCGGGTGCGGGCATGGTGTTTCCTTACTCAAAGGCGATGGCGACATGGCCGAAGGGTCCGAAATCGGCCTCGATCCTGGTGCCCGGCGGGCATTCGACGGGCCGGATGAAGGACCCCGACAGAAGGATATCCCCCGCCTCGATGCTTTGGCCATAGGCCTGCATCCGCCGCGCCAGCCATTGCACGGATGTGACGGGATCGTTCAGCACGCCCGCGCCGAGGCCCGTCTCCTCGACCACGCCGTCGCGGGTGACGATGGCGCCCACCCAGCGCAGGTCATGGTCGCCCGGGGCATGTCGCTGGGGGCCCAGGACGACGCCCGCATTCGCGGCGTTGTCGCTGATCGTGTCGACGATGATGCGGGGTTTGCCCGTGGCCGGATCGGCGCGCAGGATGCGCGTGTCGAGGATTTCCAGCGAGGGCGCCACGTAGTCCGTCGCTGCGATGATCTCGTCCCGCGTCGCATCGCCCGACAGGGGGGCCTTCATCACGAAGGCGATCTCGGCCTCGATCCGGGGCTGGATGAAGCGGCCCTTGGGCACCGTCGCGCCGCTGGCGAACACCATGTCGTCCAGCAGGACGCCGCTGTCGGGCGTGTCGATCTTCAGCGCGTCCTGCATCGCGCGGCTGGTCAGGCCGATCTTCCAGCCGATGCGGCGGCGTCCCTGCGCGATCTTGGCAGCGATGAAAGCCGCCTGCACCGCATAGGCGTCGTCCAGCGTCATGCCCGGGAACCGCAGCGACAGAAGGCCTGTCTGGCGGCCTGTCGCCTCGGCCTCGACCAGCGCGGCGGCGGCGTTTCTGATGTCGTCGGGCGTCATTCGTCGGCGACCGTATTGCGCAAGGTCCCGATGCCTTCGGCCTCGATCTCGACCATGTCGCCGGGTGCCAGGTATCGCGGCGGGTCGAACCGCGCGCCGGCACCCGTGGGTGTGCCGGTCACGATGATGTCGCCGGGCACCAGCGTCGTGAAGGTCGAGATATAGGCGATCTGGCGGGCCACCGGGAAGATCATCCGCGACGTGCGGTCGTCCTGCCGCACTTCGCCGTTCACGCGCGTGACCAGGCGCACGTCGGTGATCTGGGCAGGATGGGTGTAAGGCACCAGCCACGGGCCCATGGCGCCCGATGCGTCGAAGTTCTTGCCCTGCGTGACGTTGAACTTTGCGTGCCGCACCCAGTCGCGCAGCGTGCCTTCGTTGCAGAGCGTCAGCGCCGCGATATGCGAGAGGGCGTCAGCTTCCGCGATATGCCGCCCGCCTTTGCCGATCACGACCGCGATCTCGCCCTCGTAATCCAGCTGAAGGCTCGCCTTCGGACGGATCAGCGGCCGTTCATGGCCGGTGAAGCTGCGCGGGAAGCGGACGAACAGCGACGGGTTCGACGGGGCCTCCTGCCCGTCCTTGTACTCGGCGTTGCGGTCGGGAAAGTTGACGCCGACGCAGATGATCTTCTCGGGGTCGGGCACCGGGATTTCAAAGGTGAAATGCCCCGGCAGATGGGTGGGCGCCATGGTTTCCGCCGCCTTGGCCAGGTCGAACAGCCCATGCGCCGCGATCACGTCGCGCAGGGTCCGCCACTGGGGGAACAGTGGGGACAGCGCGGTGAAGCCAAGGTCGGTCACGAGGCCATAGAGCGTGTCCGGGCCAGCCGTGACGGTTGCGAAGCGGGCTGTCATGGCAGGGTCCTTTCGATGTCTCGGATGACGTCTGCCGCCAGCATCACGTCCTCGCGGGTGCAGTCGAATTGCCCGACCTGGAAGCGGATCATCTTGCGCCCCTGATGCATGCCTTGCGTGATGTAGATGCGGCCATCGGCGTTGATCGCATCGACCAGCCGCTGCTGGCGCGCGTCGTCACCCGGGCAGCGGAAGGTGAAGATGCTGAGGATGGGATCGGTCACGATCTCGAAGCCCGGAAGGGCACGGATCGCCTCGCAGACCTCGCCCGCCCAGGCGACATGGTTGCGGATGCGGGCGCGCAGCCCCTCCAGGCCATAGGCGCGGATCAGGAACCACAGTTTCAGCGCGCGGAAGCGGCGGCCCAGCGGGATCGTCCATTCGGAATAATTGATGACCGCGTCGCCGCTGGTCTTGAGGTATTCGGGCTCGATCTTCAGCGTGTTCAGCTGCTGTGCCGGGTCCTTCAGGAACTGGACCGAGCAATCGAACTGTGCGCCCAGCCATTTGTGCGGGTTGAAGACGATGCTGTCGAAACCGTCCACGCCTTTCCAGAACGCCTCGCGGTATTCGGGGCAGATCATCGCCGAGCCCGCCCAGGCCGCGTCGAGATGGGTATAGAGGTCTTCCGCCTTCGCGACCCGCAGGACCGCCTGCAGATCGTCCGAGGCGCCGATGCCGGTGCCGCCGGTGATCGCGATGATGCCGGCGGGGACGTGACCCGCCGCGCGGTCCTGCGCGATGCGCGCCTGCAGGCTGTCGGTGTCGATGGCGAAGGACGGCCCGCCGGTGGTGGCGATCTTGACGAGGTTCTCCTGCCCGATCCCCGCCACCCAGGCCGCCCGGTCGATCGAGGAATGGACCTGGTCCGAGCAGTAGATGCGCAGGCGGCCCATGCCCGACAGCCCCTCGCGGTTGCCGCGCCAGCCGGTCGCGCGTTCGCGCATGGTGAGCACCGCCGATAGCGTAGCGGATGAGGCGCTGTCCTGGATCACGCCCGAGAACCCTTCCGGCAGACCCAGCGCCTGCCGCAGCCAGTCGATCATCGCGCCTTCGACTTCCGTCGCGGCGGGCGAGGTCTGCCATAGCATGCATTGCGCGGCGATGGTGGTGACCAGCATCTCGGCCAGCATGGACGGGGGCGCTGCATTGGCGGGGAAGTAGGCGAAGAAGCGGGGATGCTGCCAATGGGTCATGCCCGGCATCACGATGCGTTCGAAATCCGCCATGATGGTGTCCATCGCTTCCGCTGTCTCGGGCGGGGCGGGGGGCAGTTGCGCGGCGATGGCGCCGGGGGCCGTCTGCGCCCGCACGGGCCGGTCGCGCAGCGTGGCGTGATAGTCGGCCGCCCAATCCGCGATATGCTTGCCCCAATGGGCGAATTCGTCCCAGTTCATGGTCCGGCGCTCCTTCAGGGGGCGATGATGGGTTGGGCCTTGAGGGCGCTGGGCACGGGGTCCACGCCCGCGAACAGGCTGCCTTCCTCGAACCAGCTGCGCGGCGCGGGCGCGCCCCAGAGGGTCTGGCGCTGTGGGTCGGTCAGGCTCCAGCGGATCGGTTCGAGGTCGGGGTCGCAGGTCTGGTAGTCGGAGCAGTAGATCTCGATCCGGTGGCCATCGGGGTCGCGGACATAGAGGAAGAAGGCGTTGGAAATGCCGTGCCGCCCGGGGCCGCGTTCGATGTTGGCGACATAGCCCGTGGTCGCCATCAGGTCGAGCAGGTCGATGATGTTCATCGGGTTGGGCACCCAGAAGGCGGTGTGGTGGAGGCGGGGGCCAAGCCCGTTGGTGAAGGCCACGTCATGCACGCCGCCCTTGCGGTGCATCCAGGCGGCCCAGACGCGGCCCGAGGCGTCATCCTCGGTGTATTCGGTCACGCGGAAGCCGATGTCGTTGTAGAAGGCGACGGATGCGTCGACGTCGGCGCTGAACATGTTGAAGTGGTCGATGCGCAGCGGCTTGACGCCGCGGTAGAGCTTGTAGTGCTGGTGGATCGTCGGCAGGCGGTCCATCCGGACGTAGAATTCCAGCGGGATGCCCCAGGGATCGCTTGTGCGCAGCACGCGGTCCATGTTCGGGCGGGCGACCCATTCGACGGGCAGGCCGCGCGACCGGAAATAGTCATGCGCCCGGTCGAGATCGGGTTCGTCGAAGAGCTTGAAGGCCAGCGCATAGACTTCCGGCCTGTCCGATTTCACGATCGACAGGCAGTGGTGCCCGCGTTCCTCCATCGCGCGGAAGGTGATGCGGGTGGCGTCCTCGTGCGTGACCTGCAGGCCCAGCGTATCGGCGTAGAAGGCGCGCGAGGCGGCCAGGTCGGTCACGCCGTAGTCCACGTGACTGAGGCGCAGGATGTTGAAGGGCGGGTAGAGGTTGGGGGCGGGGACGGGCATCGTGTGCGCTCCTGTCTGGGGGTCGAAGCGGGGGGCCAGCCCCCCGCACCCCCCGGGGTATTTGGGGCGGGAGGAAGATCAGGCGCCGAGTTTCGGGATCGTATGCCGGCCGGTGGCGAAGCCGATGTGTTTTTGCTCCATGTAGAAATCGAAGGACCAGTCGCCCCCGTCGCGGCCGATGCCGCTGGCCTTGACGCCGCCGAAGGGCGTGGGCAGGTGGCGGACGTTCTCGCTGTTGACCCACATCATGCCTGCTTCCAGCCGGTCCGTCACGCGCAGCGCGCGCGTCAGGTCGTTGGTCCAGACATAGGCGGTCAGGCCGTAGGGGATGTCGTTGGCGATCCGGAGCGCCTCGTCTTCCGTCGTGAAGCGGATGGCGGTCAGGACGGGGCCGAAGATTTCCTCCTGGGCTATCGCCATGTCGTTCGTTGCGTTCTCGAACAGGGTCGGGGCCACGTAATGGCCGGGGCCGTCGAGAACCTTGCCGCCCACGCTGATGGTGGCCCCGTCGGCCTTCGCGATCTCGAAATAGGAGGCGACCTTCCTCAGATGCGTCTCGTGGATCAGGGGACCCACTTCGGTCGCGGGGTCCAGCGGGTGGCCGACCCGGATGCGGGCCACGCGGTCGCGCAGTCTCGACAGGAAGTCATCGGCGATGCTGTCCTGCACCAGAAGGCGGGACGAGGACGTGCAGCGTTCGCCGTTCAGGGAATAGATCATGAAGATCGCGGCATCGAGCGCGCGGTCGAGGTCAGCGTCCTCGAACACGATCACGGGGTTCTTGCCGCCCAGTTCGAAATGCACGCGTTTCAGCGTGGGCGCGCCCTGGGCCATGATGGCGCTTCCGGTCCGCGATTCGCCGACGAAGGCGATCGCGCGGATCGCCGCGTGTTCCGTCAGCGCGCGGCCCGCTTCCTCGCCCAGGCCGTTCACGATGTTCCAGACGCCCGGGGGCAGCCCGGCCTCCTCGGCGATTTCCAGAAGCAGCTTCGCCGTGACGGGCGAGAATTCCGCGGGCTTGTGCACGACCGTGCAACCGGCGGCCAGCGCGGGCGCGATCTTCCAGGTCGACAGCATGAAGGGCGTGTTCCAGGGCGTGATGACGCCCACGGGGCCGATCGGCACGCGGGTCGTGACGTTCATCAGCGTGGGCGAGGGCAACATCTGCCCGTCGCGCGCGCCCGGCGCGCGGTCGGCGAAGAAGCGGAAGTTCTCGGCCCCGCGCAGCGCCGCCTTGGCCATGAAGCGGATCGGCTGGCCGGTGTCCCAGCTTTCCGCCACGGCGATGTCGTCGGCGCGCGCCACGATGGCGTCGGCGATGCGATGCAGGAGTTTCCTGCGCGCCTCGCCGTCGATGTCGCGCCAGCCGGGAAAGGCGGCCTGCGCCGCCAGGGCGGCCTGGTCCACATCGGCGACATCGCCCCGCGCCACCTGCGCGATCGGGCTGCCGTCCACGGGCGAATGGGTGTGGAAAACCCGCCCTGAGCTTGCGGCCCGCGACTGGCCCGCGATGTGGTTCATCACGCCGGTTTCGTGCAGCCGGGTCAGGATCGGGGCCAGACGCGCGAGGTTCCCGTTCAGATCGGACATGTCAGCCCTCCGGTTTCAGGTGATCGCGGATCGTGCCGGTCCTGGGGGACAGGGCCGCATCGATGTCGCGCATTTCGAGCGACAGCGCGATGGAAAATCGCGCCATGGCGGGGGCCAGATGCGCCTCGGCCGCCGCGAAGATCGCCTGGGCTGCGGCCTGACGGGTGGCCAGGTCGCGGCCTTCGCGCAGGCGCACGGCAATGTCGACATAGCCGTGAGCCGGGTCGCCGTCGGCGATCGAGACATGCGCCGCGCGGATCGCGCGCACCCGCACGCCTGCCAGCGGAAAGACACCCGTCGCGATCGCCGCGCGCCGCAGCACATCGCAGAGCGCCGCGATGTCGGTGCGCTCGTCCATGTTGGGCGAATAATCCAGACTGATATGCGGCATGGCCGCCGCCTCCTCCCCTGTTTAGTTAACAAGTGTAGTAAATCGGGGCGACCGGGTCAAGATACCTGTCCACGCACCATTGCTTAACATGTGCATGCGCGGCAATATCGCGCGATGAACACCCGCACAGGCTTGCCCTCGACCTCGCGTTCCCTGCCCATCGCCCTCCTGCGCGCGCGCGAGAAGGTGATGGGTCCGTTCCGCGCCATGCTGGCCGACGTGGACGTCACCGAACAGCAATGGCGTGTCCTTCGGGTGCTGCATGAGGGCGGACCGCTGGACCCCACGCGGATCGCCGAGCAGGCCTGCCTTCTGCTGCCCAGCCTGACGCGCATCCTCCAGAAGCTCGAGGAGAAGGGGCTGATCCGGCGCGCCGCCGACGACCAGGACCGCCGCAAGCAGGTCATCAGCATCACCGCCGACGGGATCGACCTGATCGAGGCCAACCTCGAGCGCAGCATCGCCATCATGGACCGTCTTCGCGCGCAGCTGGGCGCAAGGCGTTTCGAGGAGTTGCTGGACCTTCTGAACGCGCTGGACCGGATCGATCTCGATGTGCCATGACGGGCAGGTATTGCACAAATTTTGATCGCCTT
>SBFT01000368.1 GCA_006227805.1 Paracoccaceae bacterium | reverse complement strand
AGCAGGCGGCGGCCCAGACGGGCCCCTGGGGCGCGCGTCCCGTCGCCGAACCCGCCCCCGCCGCCATCGCCCCGCCCCCGCCCCCGGTCGAGCATGTCTGGCACATCGCCGAGAACGGCCAGACCAAGGGGCCCTTCTCGAAGGCCTCGATGGGGCGCATGGCCACGGCGGGCGATCTGACGCGCGACAGCCTGGTCTGGACCGCCGGTCAGGACGGCTGGAAACGGGCCGAGGACGTGGCGGAACTGGCGCAACTCTTCACCGTGCTGCCGCCGCCGCCGCCCGGGGCCTGAGGCGCGCAGGGTGACGCGGCGCCGCGCCACGATCCTGTCGCACTGGGCCGCCTTCCTGTTGCTGATCCTGCTGCTGGCGGGCGGGCCATCGCCGGTGCTCGCCTGGGGCTATGTGGCGGCCTCGGGGCTGATGTGCGCGCTGGCTCTGGTCCTTGGGTTGCTCAACGGACCCGGGCCGAAGCTGACAGGTGCGATGCGCGCCCTGCATCCCTGGCAGTCGCGCGGGATGTATGTGGTCCTCGGCCTGACGGGGCTGGCGACGCTGGGGCATCTTCTGGGGCGCTGGCCGTTCGATCTGCCCCTCGAACGGCTGTGGTTCGTGGCGCTGTCGCTCTCGTCGCTCCACGCCGTCTTCCATCTCTGGCGGCACACCGCGCTGGGGGATGGCGCGCTGCGCCGGATCACGCCGCGCACGCTGCACGGCATTCTCTGAGCCCCTAGCGCGGCAGCAGCCCCGCCTCGCGGATCGCGGCGACATTGGCGCGGCTGACGGGGATTTCGGGGCCCGTCGACATGGTCAGCACCGCCCCGTCGCCCCGCCGCGCAGCCCCCCGCACCTGGCCGAGCGCCACCCAATGCGACCGGTGCACCTGCAGTCCGGGCACGCCGCGCGTCTCGCGCACAGCGTCGGCCAGGCGCATCAGCACCATCTCCTCGCCCTTCAGGGTGCGGATGCGGACATAGTGATCCTCGACCGACAGCGACACGAGCGGCCCGCGCTTTGCGATCGGCAGGCGGTCGAGCAGGTCGGGCGGGGTCTCGGGCGGGGTCTCGGCCTCGGAATAGGCCACCTGGAAAATGCCGGCGAGAACCAGGCAAATCACGCTGATGTTGCCCGCAAGCACCAGCGCCCCGGCCACGTCGCCGGCGCCGACCGGCCAATGCCCCAGCGCGAGGCCGTTCAGCAGAAAGACCAGCGGTACGACGCCCAGCGAGGTCAGCGCCCCCGCCAGCGCGATCCTCCGCGCAAGGCCACCGGTCACCGAGGCGTTCGCCGCAAAGCCGATCGAATAGGAGGCGATGACGACAAAGGCCCAATAGGCGAGGCGCGGCAGCGCGCGCATGATCTCGCCCGTGCCGAAGGGTGCCACGATGGTCAGAATCAGCGCCACGCCCGCAAGCGCCACCAGCAGGACCGGCTGGCTCATGTGGTGCCGCCATTCACGAAGCGCGGACTGCGCGAGAGTTGCTTTCACGAATTGCACCCGTCACCTGCCCATCCGAGATGGGATACCTGCCGTCCTTCGGAAATCTTCCGCAAGACAGATAGCCCTTGAGGAACCGCAGGTAAATTCATGACACTCGAACCACTTCTCTCGGCCGCCCCGGAAATCCGGCTGCATGTGGCCTTTGCACTGGTGGCGCTGATCTTCGGCCCCGTCGCGATCTTCCGCCGCCGCCGCGACCGCATCCACAGGATGCTGGGCTATGCCGGGGTTGCGGGCATGGCGGGGCTGGCCGCGACCGGGCTGCTGATCGACAGCGATTTCCCTCTGGTCGGCACCTACGGGCCGATCCACCTCCTGTCGCTCTATGCGCTCTGGAGCCTGGCGTCCGGGGTCCTCGCGGCGCGGCGGCGCGAGTTCGCGCGGCACGCGGCCTGGATGAAGACGCTCTGGTTCACCGCGATCGGCATCACGGGTCTTCTGACATTCCTGCCCGGGCGGGTGATGAACCGCATGATCTTCGGCGAAGCCTCGCCGGTGGGGTTCTGGCTGATGGCCCTGGGCGGCGCGGGGCTGGTCCTGCTCTGGCTGTGGCAGCGCAGACCGGCGCGGGCCGCGCGTCGCGCCTGAGGCGCGCCCCTGCACCCCGCGCCTGAGGGGCGGCCTTGCGCCCTGCGGCCGGACTTGCCATCCTGCCCAACGCCATAGCCCCTTGCCCAGTCACGCGCATCTCATGATCGAAACGACACAGGCCGCCCCCCTCGAGGAGCATCGCTTTCCCTGCGAACAATGCGGGGCGGATTACCGGTTCGACCCGGGCGCGGGCGCTCTGGTCTGCGATCATTGCGGCCATTCCGTCGCCATCAGGCAGGGCGGCCCGGCCCGCGCCCAGTTGCGCGAACTGGACTTCGACGCCGCCATCGCAGACCGCCTGCCCGAGACCGAGATGGAGGAAACGCGCGTCCTCTCCTGTCCCAATTGCGGGGCGCAGGTGGAATTCGACCCCGGGGTCCATGCCGCCGAATGCCCCTTCTGCGCGACGCCCGTCGTCGCCGATACCGGCGTGCACCGCCACATCAAGCCGCGCGGCCTTCTGCCCTTCGCCCTGGACGAGGCCGCCGCGCGGCGCGCGATGACGGACTGGCTGGGCAGTCTGTGGTTCGCGCCGAACGGCCTGCAGGATTATGCCCGCAAGGGGCGGAAGATGCAGGGCATCTATGTCCCCTACTGGACCTTCGACGCCGACACGCGCAGCCGCTATTCCGGCGAGCGCGGCATCGTCCATTACGAGACCCACACCGTCGTCCGCAACGGCAAGCGCGAACAGGTCCGCGTGGCCCGCGTGCGCTGGACGCCCGTCTCGGGGCGCGTCGCGCGGGTCTTCGACGACGTTCTGGTGCTGGCCTCGCGCAGCCTGCCGAAAAGCTATACCGACGCCCTGGAACCCTGGGACCTGCCCGCGCTGGAACCCTACAGCCCGCAATTCCTCGCGGGGTTCCGCGCCGAAGGTTACATGGTCCAGTTGCCCGAAGGCTATGCCGAGGCGCGCGAGAAGATGGCGCGGCAGATCGAACGCGACGTGCGGTTCGACATCGGCGGCGACCAGCAGCGCATCCACGCGCTCGAGACCGACGTGAGCGACGTCACCTTCAAGCACATCCTGCTGCCGGTCTGGCTGGCCGCCTACAAGTTCCGGGGCCGGACCTATCGCTTCGTGGTCAATGGCCGCACGGGACGCGTCCAGGGCGAACGGCCCTGGTCGGCGGCCAAGATCGCCGTCGCGGTCATCCTGGGGCTGATCCTGGCGGCGGGCATCGGGTATCTGGCAGCCCAGACCCAGTGACGCCCGCCGCCTCGCCGGACTGCACGAGGCTTCAGCCCTTGGCGATGGTCACCTTGCGCGCGGTTTCGGTCTGGGCCTTGGCCAGCTTGGGCACGGTGATCTTCAGGACGCCATCCTTCATCTCGGCGCTGACCTTGCCCGCATCGGCATCCGCCGGCAGGCGGAAGGACCGGCGGAAGGCACCATACTGGCGTTCGCTGAAATACCAGGTGTCGCCCTTCTTCTCGGTCTCGGTCTTCTTCTCGCCGCGGACGGTGACGACGCCGTCATCCACCGTCAGTTCGATGTCGTCCTCGGACACGCCCGGCAGTTCCATGTTGATCGCATAGGCGTCCTTGCCGCCCGAGGCTTCGGTCGCGGGGCTCAGCCAATCCGCCAGCCGCGACCCGAAGGCGCGGAACGGATCATAGAGCGACGGCCACAGGCCTGCGTTTTCCGTCTTCTCAACCATGGGAAACCTCCTTTGTCTTTCTCCCTCACAATCCAACTCTGGCATGTGACTGGCCCGGTTTCCTTGACCTTGGTCAAATCGTCGGGTCCGGTCCGGGACGTCCCCTTGCGGAGGGCGCGGCGCGGGGTCATTCTCGGCCATGGCCGGAAGGCCCATCGGAAGGACCCCATGACCGACAGCTACGCCACCCTGAGCCACCTCTTCGCGGCCCGCTTTTCGTGCCGCGCGTTCCGTCCCGATCCCGTGCCGCAGGAGGACATCGCGCGCATCGTCGACGTGGCGCGCCGCACGCCGTCCTGGTGCAACGCCCAGCCCTGGCAAGTGGTGATCACCCGGGGAGAGGAAACCGACCGGTTCCGCGCCGCGCTGAAGGCGCAGGCCATGGCGGGCGGTCACGCGCCCGACCTGCCCTTCCCCAGGGGTTACTCGGGCGTCTACAAGGAGCGCCGCAGCGTCTGCGGCTGGCAACTCTATGGCGCGGTCGGCATCGAGAAGGGCGACCGGGCCGGATCGGCCGCGCAGATGATGCGCAACTTCGACCTGTTCGACGCACCGCATGTGGCCATCGTCCACAGCCCCGCCGAACTGGGCGCCTATGGCGCGCTCGATTGCGGGGCCTTCGTCACCGCCTTCTGCATCGCCGCGCAATCGCTGGGCATCGCCACCATCCCCCAGGCCGCCATCGCGTCCTTCGCGCCCTTCGTGCACGCGCATTTCGACATCCCCGAAGACCGCCTGGTGCTCTGCGCGATCTCGTTCGGCATGGCCGATCCCGACCACAAGGCCAATGCCTTCCGGACCGAACGCGCCGGGGTCGACCAGATCGTGGACTGGCGGGGGTGACGGGCCCGGCGCTTCTGTGCGCGGGCGAGGCGGTCATCGACCTCGTGCCCGAGGGCGATCTGCTGCGCCCGGTGCCGGGGGGCGCGGCGCTGAACACCGCGATCGCGGCGGCACGACTGGGCGCGCCGACCGCATTCTTCGGGGCCTTGTCCACCGATGGCTTCGGGATGCGGCTGGCCCGGGCGGCCGGTCAGGCGGGCGTCGATCTGTCGCTGGCCTTGCGCA
>SBFT01000151.1 GCA_006227805.1 Paracoccaceae bacterium | reverse complement strand
CTGCCGACCTCCCGGCGCGACCCGCGCATAGGCCAGGCCCAGTGACCGCGCGGGGTTCTGCCCCGCCGCCACGTTCATCGGCCGGATCACGGAGGCCGTGACATAGGCCCCGGCACCCCAGGCCTCGGTCACCTCCAGCGGGATCAGGTTCTCGCCCTCCGAGACCTCGACGACCTGGCGCGCGATGACCTCGTTCGACAGGACGGTGACCAGCGCGGTGCCCGCATGGCGCGGCACGATCCGCAGCCGCGCGACATCCCCCGGCGCGTAGTCGGCCCGGTCGAGCGAGACATCCAGCGTGTCGGGCGTCTGCGAGGCATCCGCCGGCGCATACCAGCCGGCATCGAAGTCCTGCGAGGCGACGACGTAAGGGCCGTCCAGCCGTTCGACCACCAGTTCGTAGCGGCCCCACTCGACCGGGGCGGCGATCTGAAGCGGCGCGCCGTCGAAGGCGATCTCGCCGGTGGCCATGCGGGACCGGCGCGTCACCGGCTCCCAGTCCCAGGAACCGTAGAGCTGGAACCACTGGTAGCGCGTCTCGATCCGGTTCAGCGTCCAGCGCAGGCGCATCGGTTGCGGGCGCAGGTCCGGCGACAAGGCGACGACCTGGAAGGCGGCCTCCGCTCCTTCGGCCACCACGTCCTCGAACAGGGGCTTGATCCCGATGACGGGCCCCGCGGGCAGGACCGGCGCGCTCAGGCGGCGTTCCACCGGGCGGCCCGAGCCTTCGGCGATCCGGGCGACGATCTCGACCTCGAGGGGCATTCCCTCGGCATCGGTCGCCGGCAGCGTGACCGGCACCGAGGCGCGGCCATCGCCATCGGTCCGCCCGGCGCCGAAGTATTCGTTCCGGCTGCGCACGGGATCGTCATGGCGGCCGAACCGGAAGCCCGGCCAATCGGCAAGCGCGCGCACGGGGCGCAGGAAGGCGTCGCCCTCGATCCCCAGGTCGGCGCCGGGCGCGCCGAAGAGGTAGCGCGCCTCGACGCCCAGGGGCAGCGTATCGCCGGGCCGCAGGGCGGCGTCCGGCAGCGACAGGGTGAAATCCAGCCGCTCGGGCAGGAAATCCTCGACCAGAACCTGCGTGCTGGCCAGATCCGCGCCGTCCGGATCGGTCCGCACCGCCAGTTTCCACGTGCCGCGGGGCACGGTCTCGCCCAGCGGGAAGGCGAAGACATGGCCCCCCGCGGCCCCGCCATCCGAGACACGGCGCGCATGTTCCACCCCGTCGGGGCGCGACAGGATCGCGACAAGCGCAAGGCCTTCCACCGCCTGCATCCGCGCGTCGCGGGTCAGGGCGGTGACATGGATCACCTCGCCCGCGCGATAGGCGCCGCGGTCGGGCGTGAGAAAGACGTCGACGGGCCCCGCGGTCGGGCGGCCCTGCACGCCGCGATCGGACAGATCGAACGCGGGATCGGTCAGGGACAGGAACGCCAGGTCCCCCTCGGTCTCGGCCAGCACCATCGCGGGCGCCGCCGCCCCCGCGCCCCGCGTCAGGCCGGGGGCGAACTCGGCCCAGCCTTCCGCGTCCGTCAGGGCCGTGCCCAGCACCTCGTTCGCGCGCGACAGAAGCGTCAGCCTCACCCCGGCGCGCGGCGCGGCGTCCGACAGGCCGCGCACCGCCAGGTGCAGGCCATCGGTGCCGCCGAAGGTCGTCAGGCCCAGATCGGACAGGACGAACCACTGCGTCGCGCCCGCGCCGTCGTATTCGTCGCCGTCGGGATCGCGCGCGGACAGCGCGTAGATGCCGGCGGGCAGACCTGCCAGCACCTCGCCCAGGGGCAGTCGCGTGGTCATGTCGCGGTTCAGTTCCGAACGCACCTCGCCCCAGCCGGTCCAGACCTCGCGCGCGATGTCGGCCACGAAGGCCTCGTCCTCCCATTTCGAGAGGGGGCGACCGAAATACCCCTCCTGCACGGCGCGCAGGAGATTGCGGTCCGAGACCGCGCGCAGCTTCAGCTCGACCCGGTTCAGGTTGACCGTCTCCACCGGGATCGCCGCATCCGCCGCCTTGGGCAGGACATAGGTGCGCCCGGGGAAACGGACCTGCGCCGCGCGGTCGCGCACGTATTGGGTGATGGCCACATCGCGCGCAAGCGCCTCGCCCGAGGCGGCGGGCAGGCCGGCGCGGAACACGACGCGATAGCGCTGGCCGTGATCCACCCCGTCCACGCAGAGGGTCGCGTCCTGCACGCTGACCACCAGCGTCGGGTCGGCGGTCTGCACATAGGGTTCGTAATCGACACCGGCGGCGACCAGGTCTTCCGAGAACTGCGCGCAGATGCGCGGCGCGGCGCTGTCGCTGTCCACCTGGGTCTCGACGATGCGGAAGCCGTATTTCCCGATCGCCTGGTCCAGCGCCGCCTGCAGATCCTCACGCGGGGTTTCCTCGAGCGCCAGCCGCAGCGCCGGGATCATGTCGCGGCCGTTGCCCTGCGCCTCGAGCACCTGCGCCAGGACGCCCAGCGCGGTGGCGCGGGCCTGCGCATCGGGGCCGCGCAGGTAGCCGTTGACGGCGGCCAGGAGCGCCGCGTCCTGCGCGCGCGTGCGGTCGCGGTAGCCTTCGGGGTTCAGCGCCAGCCAGTGACGCGCGTATTCGACCCAGAACTCGCCGCGGTCGGTCACCGCGACCGCCGCCCCCATCCAGCGCAGCGCAGCGGGCCAGTCGCCCGACTGCAACGCCGCGGCATGGGCGTTCAGGATGTCGGCGAGACCCGCGCCGCCCCCGTCATGCCGAAAGCCGATGTCGCGCGCCTCATCTGCCGCGCGGGCCAGAACGCCTTCGGGCAGGAAGTCCAGCCGGGCCGCCCGCGAGGGGCCCTGCGCCACGGCTTCGGCATCGCTGGCGCGCTTTTCCGCGGACACGGCGCCCGGATAGGCCTGGCGGTCGCTGACCGCGGATTTCGGAAAACAGGCATTCGACCGGCTGTTGAAGGTGAAGGCCCGGCAGCCGGGATTTGCTGCGCAGGCGCGGAGGCAGCTTTGCAGGTCGGTGTCGAAGATCGCCTCGAGGTCCGACCCGTAGAAATCGACGTCGCGCGACACCTCGAACCGGGTCTCGGGGACGGCTTCCTGCGCCCAGAGGGTCGAGGCGCCGATCAGCAGGGCCACAAGGCCGTTCAAGACATGCTGCATCGGAAACCCTCCTGACCGACCGTGAATCCGCCCTCAGCGTCGCACGGCGCACGCGGGTCTGGCAACAGACAGACCGACACCGTCCGGACCGGGCGATCTTAAGCAGTTCTCAACCAGGATTACCCATCTTGCCCGGCAGCACCGATCGGGGAACAGGGATGAGTCTGGCCACCAAACTTGCCGAGGAACGCAGGGCGCGTCTGGCGGCCGAACGCCTTCTGGAACTGAAGCAGGCCGAACTTCACGCCGCGAACCGCAAGCTGGGCCAGCATGCGCTGGCGCTGACGCGCCAGATCGGCGCCACCCAGGCCGAGGTGGCGACCGTCCGGGATGAGAACGAACGCGTCAAGTCCGACCTGACGGTGGCCCATGCCAAGATCGAGATCGCCGAGCGCCGCCTGTGGCTGTCGATCCAGTCGATCCAGGACGGCTTTGCCTTCTTCGACGGCGACGGCACGATGATCGGTGCGAATGCCGCCTACCTGTCGATCTTCGACGAACTGGACGAGGTGCGGCCTGGCGTCAGCTATACCCGCATCCTGCAGCTTCTGACCGAGGAAGGCATCGTCAATACCGAAGGCCTGACGCCCGCCGCCTGGCGCGCGCGCATGAACGAACGCTGGCGCGCACCCAATCCCGAACCCTTCGTGATCCGGCTCTGGAACGACCAGTATCTCCGCCTGATCGATCAGCGCGGCTTTGGCGGCGACGTCGTGAGCCTCGTCCTGAACATCACCGACGCCGTGCAGTACGAGGAACGACTGAAGGCCGCCCGCGCCACCGCCGAGGCTGCCAGCCGCGCGAAATCCGCCTTCCTCGCCAACATGAGCCACGAGATCAGGACCCCCATGAACGGTGTCGTCGGCATGGCGGACCTGCTGCTGGATACCGACCTCAGCGCCGAGCAGAAGCTTTATGCCGAAACCATCAAGTCCTCGGGCGA
Organism: Paracoccaceae bacterium; assembly: GCA_006227805.1. GTDB lineage: Bacteria > Pseudomonadota > Alphaproteobacteria > Rhodobacterales > Rhodobacteraceae > JAGYKE01. Next base: position 743 of record SBFT01000151.1, on the reverse strand, counting down.
GGCGCTTCTGGTCATCATCAACGACGTGCTGGACTATTCCAAGATCGAGGCCGAGAAACTGGTCCTGCATCCCGAACCCTTCGACCTGGAACGCTGTGTCCTCGACGTGGTGACGCTGTTGCAGCCGGCCGCGCGCGACAAGGGACTGGTGCTGGCCGTCGATTTCGACCCGCGCCTGCCCTGCGGTTTCATCGGCGATCCGGGCCGCCTGCGGCAGGTCCTCACGAACCTTGCCGGCAACGCGGTCAAGTTCACCCAGGAGGGTCATGTCCTGGTCCGTGTCTCGGGACTGCCGGATCCCGGGACGCAGCGCGCCAGGGTCCGGATCGAGATCGAGGATACCGGCATCGGCATCCCGCCCGACAAGGTCGAACACATCTTCGGCGAGTTCAACCAGGTCGAGGACGATCGCAACCGCAAGTACGAGGGCACCGGCCTGGGACTGGCGATCTCGCAGCGCCTGGTGCACCTGATGCAGGGCCGGATCACGGTATCCTCGCAGATGGGACGGGGCTCGTGCTTCGGCTTCGTGCTGGATCTGCCGCTGTCGGGCGCGGATGAAGACGTCGCGCCGCTTGTCCCGGTGCCGGGTCGCGTGGTCCTGATGGAACAGTGCCGGTTGCACGCGGCGATCCTGCGCCGGCTTCTGGGGGCCCGGGGCATTCCGCATGACACCGCCCGCGACCTGCACGAGGCGCGGCAATTGGCCGGGGGAGAGGACGCGCCCGCGCTTGTGCTGATCG
>SBFT01000048.1 GCA_006227805.1 Paracoccaceae bacterium | reverse complement strand
ATGAAGTTGTTGATGGGCATCACCCGCGCGGCCACCTTGCGGTTCAACCCGCCAAGGTATCCGTTGCAGGCCAGGATCAGGTGATCCGCCTCGACCCGGCCCTGTCCGGTCTGCACGATGACCTTCGCGCCTTCCTTGACGTGATGCACATGCGCGCCTTCATGGATGCGCACCCCCGCCGCGACCGCCGCGCGCGCAAGGATCATTCCGTGCGGCCCGGCACCCGTACGCGCAGCCGCTTGATGCGCCGCGCATCCGCGTCGATGACCTCGAATTCCGGGCCGTCGGGATGGATCACCACCTCGCCGCGCGCCGGAATGCGCCCCGACAGCATGAAGACCAGGCCGCCCAGGGTGTCGATCTCTTCCTCGTCGACCTCGTCATGGTCGGTCAGGGACTGGCCGATCTCGGCCTCGAACTCGATCAGCGGGGTCTTGGCCAGCGCCAGGTAGCAGCCGGGCTTTTCCTTCACCCAGGTCTGGTCCTCGCCGATGTCGTGTTCGTCCTCGATCTCGCCGATGACCTGTTCGATCAGGTCCTCGATCGTGACCAGACCGTCGACCCCGCCATATTCGTCGATGACCAGCGCCATGTGCCGCCGTTCGGCCTGCATCTTGGTCAGGAGAACGCCGATCGGCATCGAGGGCGGCACGAACAGCAAGGGGCGCAGCATCTTGGTCAGATCGAAGTCCCGGGCCTTGCTGTTGAACCCATGCGTCAGCGCGAAATCCTTCAGGTGCGCCATGCCGATCGGGGTGTCCAGCGTGCCTTCATAGACCGGCAGGCGCGTCATTCCGGTTTCGCGGAACACGTCGACCAGTTCGTCCTTGCTGATCGTGCTGGGAACCGCGACGATCTCGGCCTTGGGGATGGCGACATCCTCGACCCGCATCCGCCGCAGGTTGATCATGCCGTGGCGTGCGCCCGGCGCGGCGGCCGGCGCCTCTTCCCTGTCCGAGGACGCGCCCGAAGACGGCGTCAGTGCCCCGATGATTCGCCCGAGAAATCCGGGGCTGTTCGTCTTGTCGTCGGTCAGCGCGCCCTGCGCTGCGTCAGAACTGCCGTCTGTCTCGCCCATCTAACCTGTTCCGAGGGGAAAAACTCCCCGATCTGTCATGTTCAATATGGGTCATCGATGCCCATCGTGCCAAGTATCCGCGCCTCAAGTTCTTCCATCATCGTGGCGTCGCGGTCACGAAGATGGTCATAGCCCAGCAAATGCAACAGACCATGCACGATCAGGTGGGTGACGTGATCTTTCAACGTCTTGCCCTGCTCGGCCGCCTCGCGGGCGCAGGTCTCCCAGGCGATGGCGATGTCGCCCAGCGCGATCTCGCCGCCCGGGTCGGCCTGCGGGGTCAGGGGCGCACCGCCGTCGGTCTCGGCCGTCAGGTCCTCGGCCGGCCAGCTGAGCACGTTGGTGGGCTGCGCCTTTCCGCGAAAGTCCGCGTTCAGCACGGCGATGCGGGCGTCGTCGCAGGCCAGAAGCGCGATCTCGCAGGCCGCCGGGTCAAGCCCCAGATGCGTCAGCGCCCTCGCCACGGCCTGGTCGGCCACGGCGTCGATCGGCAGGTCGGCCCAACGGGCGTCCTCGATCACGATCTCCAATGCCATCACATGCCCTTGTGCTGCCGTCCCGGGATGCATCCCGGGCGCGCGTCAGACCGCGCCGTCGGCGTCATAGGCCTCGATGATGGCGGCGACAAGCGGGTGGCGCACCACGTCCTTGGACGTGAAGTAGTTGAAGCTGATGCGGTCGATCCCCTTCAGCAGGCGTTCCGCGTCCGCCAGGCCCGAGGGCACGCCGCGCGGCAGGTCGACCTGGGTGCGGTCGCCGGTGATGACCATCCGGCTGCCCTCGCCCAGGCGCGTCAGGAACATCTTCATCTGCATGGTGGTGGCGTTCTGCGCCTCGTCCAGGACGACGAAGGCATTGGCCAGCGTCCGGCCCCGCATGAAGGCCAGAGGCGCGATCTCGATCCGCTTCTCCTCGATCAGCTTGGTGACCTGCTTGGCGGGCAGGAAATCGTTCAGCGCGTCGTAGAGGGGCTGCATGTAGGGATCGACCTTGTCCTTCATGTCGCCGGGCAGATAGCCCAGCTTCTCGCCCGCCTCGACCGCCGGGCGCGACAGGATGATCCGGTCCACATGGCCGTTGATGAACATCGACACGCCCACGGCCACCGCCAGGTAGGTCTTGCCGGTGCCGGCGGGACCGATCCCGAAGGCCAGTTCATTCTCGAAGAGCGCGCGCACATAGGCTTTCTGCGCCTCGGTGCGCGGCTCGACCAGCTTGCGGCGGGTCTTGATCTCGACCTTGCCGCCCTGGAACATCTCCAGCTGGTCGCCCGGCTCGCCGCTGGGGGCGACGGCACTTCCGCCCATGCGCAACTCGCGGTCGATGTCGCCGCGTTCGACCGCGCGCCCCTGTTCCAGCCGGGTATAGAGCGCGTGCAGGACCTCGGAGGCGCGGGTCTGCATGTCGGGCTCGCCATAGATCGCCAGAAGATTGCCGCGCCGCAGGATCTGCACGCTGAGCTTCTGTTCGAGATCGGCGAGGTTGCGGTCATATTCGCCGCAGAGGTCGATCAGCAATCTGTTGTCGGGGAATTCGATCAGCAGCTCATGCGCTGCGGCGGAACCTGGCGGTGGGGTCAGGGCACTGATGGCCAAACCTGTCTCCTTGTCTGCTCTGGGGTGAAGCCTGCCAAGATCGCGCGGGTCAGGCAAGACGGCTGCGCGCGATTTCACGGTATTGATACAAAAAAGGTGCGCGCTGCCCCTGTCGCGGCGATTGTCGGGAGAGGCCCTGCCGCCAGGCCGGCCGAACCGGTCGCCCGCGACAGGCAGAGCAACGGGCAGAGCGACGGGCAGAATCGCCCGGACCCGTCCGGAAGGGCCGAAGGACATCGCCACCTTTTCCGAGCAGGGGCAGGATACCCATCAGGGGCGACAATCCGGCCATCCGGGGCGCACTGTTTCCTCAACGCCGCCGGAATCCCGATCCATCCGGCAAAAATGCGGCATTTCTTCGGAAATCGGTGGCGAGAAGCCTTTTTTAGGACATAATTCAGACGCTGCGAGTATCTCCGACGTCCGCCTGCCACGGGTGTCGGTCGTGAAATGGTGAAGCTGGGGGAAATGGAATGAAACTGATCGCAACCGCTTGGGTCGCCCTTGTCCTGGGCGGGCTGTTCGGCACGGACGCGTCGGCGCAGGACATGCCGACCAAACCCGGCTCGGAACCCGGCGTCATCACGATCAGCTGCTTTCGCGGCCCCACGGTGGACGTGATCTGGGATCGCCCCAACGCCGTCTTCATCGAGGACCTGGTCCGGCTGGGCTATACCTATCCCGAAGCCCATTCGATCGGCGAACGCATCTGCCGCGACGAATACGGCGTGCGCGACAGCGGTCACATGAAATCCTCGCTCCTCGAGATCCTGCGCAAGTCGCCCCCGAAAAGCTGACCTCATGGTCGCGCGGCCTGCCGCGCGCCCTGGCTAGACCCGCTCGCCCGCCAGCGAGTGCGCGGACGCGGCCGTGATGCGCACGGGCACCAGATCGCCGATCGCGGCGCGGTCGTCGACCACATGGACGGCATGAAGATGGTCTGACTTGCCGACCATCTGACCTGGCAGCCGACCCGGCTTTTCGAACAGCACGCCCACCGTTCTGCCCACCATGGCCTCCTGGGCGGCGTGCTGCTGGCGTGACAGCAGGGCCTGGAGGCGGTGCAGCCGGTCGGACTTCACGTCCTCGGGCACCTGGTCGCGTTCGGCGGCGGGAGTGCCCGGACGGGTCGAATACTTGAACGAAAAGGCCGAGCCGTAATTCACGGTCTCGATCAGGTCCAGCGTCGCCTGGAAATCGGCCTCGGTCTCCTCGGGGAAGCCCACGATGAAATCGCCCGAGATCAGGATGTCGGGCCGCGCGGCGCGGATGCGCTCGATCAGCCGGACATAGCTTTCGGCGGTATGCGCGCGGTTCATCCGCTTGAGGATGCGGTCGGACCCGGCCTGAACCGGCAGGTGCAGATAGGGCATCAGCTTGTCGCAATCCCCATGCGCCGCGATCAGGTCGTCGGTCATGTCGTTGGGGTGGCTGGTCGTGTAGCGGATGCGCGCCAGCCCCTCGATCCCGGCCAGTTCGCGGATCAGGCGCGCCAGCGACCAGTCGCCGTCCGCGCCTTCGCCATGATAGGCGTTGACGTTCTGGCCCAGCAGCGTGATCTCGCGCACGCCGCGGTCGACCAGGTCGCGCGCCTCGTCCAGCACGCGCGCCGCAGGGCGCGAGACCTCGGCGCCGCGGGTATAGGGCACGACGCAGAAGGCGCAGAACTTGTCGCAGCCTTCCTGCACCGTCAGGAAGGCGGCCGGTGCGCGGCGCGCCCTGGGACGCTCGGCCAGGTGGGCGAACTTGTCCTCCTCGGGGAAATCGGTGTCCAGCGCCTTTTCGCCCCGGCGCAGCCGCGCCTCCATCTGGGGCAGGCGGTGATAGCTCTGCGGCCCCACGACCAGGTCGACGAGCGGCTGGCGGCGCATGATCTCGGCGCCTTCGGCCTGGGCGACACAGCCCGCCACGCCGATCTTCAGGTCGGGTCTGGCGGCCTTCAGCCCCTTGAAGCGCCCCAGTTCGGAATAGACCTTTTCGGCCGCCTTCTCGCGGATGTGGCAGGTGTTCAGCAGGATCATGTCGGCGTCCTCGGGGGACGCGGTCTCGACATAGCCCGAGGCGCCCAGGGCTTCGGCCATGCGTTCGCTGTCATAGACGTTCATCTGACAGCCATAGGTCTTGACGAAAAGCTTCTTGGGCTTGTCCATTGCGCGCGTCCGGTCCCTGGGAATGGGGCCTTCTAGACCAAGGTGGCCAGCCTTGCAATGCAGAGGGATTTCACCTCTTCTGGACCGGACCGAGCGCGATGGAGACCGACGCGGAAACCATGACAGGCACAGGCTTTCCATCCCTGAAGGCTTTCGAGGCCGCCATGCGCCGCGCGCCCCTGGCGGGCCCGATCGCGATGATCCTCGCCGAGGACGAGATCGAGGTGGAGAGCACCCTGCGCCATCACCGGGACCTGGGGTTCAAGGCGACGCTGGCGCTGATGCCGCCGATGCTCGACCTGCCCACCGACCCGGGCGGCGGCATCATCCGCATCGAGCTCTCGCCGTCCGAGTCGCAATCCCCCTTCGAGGTCTTCAACCGGATCATCGCCGCCCTGCCCGATCGCTGGATGTATTACGGCTTCAACGCCGAATACCTGTTCTTCCCCTTCTGCGAGACGCGCAGCGTGGGAGAGATGCTGGCCTTCCATGCCGAGGAACGCCGCGAGGCGATGCTGACCTATGTCGTCGATCTCTATGCCGACGACCTGGGCCAGTTCCCGAACGCGGTCTCGATCGAGAACGCGCATCTCGACCGGTCGGGCTATTACGCGCTGGCCCGGATCGATCCCGTCACCGGCCATCCGCGCGAAAGGCAACTGGATTTCTTCGGCGGCCTGCGCTGGCGCTACGAGGAACATATCCCCGAGAAAAGCCGCCGCATCGACCGCATCGCGCTGTTCCGCTCGAAACGCGGGCTGGTCCTGAACCCCGACCACACCTTCTCGGACCAGGAATACAACACCTATGCCTGCGCCTGGCACAACAACCTGACGGCTTCGGTCTGTTCCTTCCGCACCGCCAAGGCGCTGAAACGCAATCCCGGAAGCACCTTCGACATCCACAGCTTCAAGTGGCACAACACCACGCGGTTCGACTGGACCTCGCAGCAATTGCTGGACCTGGGACTGATGGAGCCGGGCCAGTGGTTCTGAGGCGGCAGGGCCACCGGCATCACTGTATGGACAGGTCCATGTTGAAGGAGACGGTCTTGCCGGTGTCGCGGTCGTTGCCCGTCAGGTAGACGCGGATGGTGTAGACCCCGTCCGCGGGCAGATCGATCTGGGTATCGTTGCCGCGGGAGGACGAGTTGTAGATGGCCACTCCGTCGCTGCCCGGTGGCAGGATGTCGAAATGGACGCTGCCCTCGCCGTCCGTGACCCCTGCCATGAGCGACACGAACAGGTTCTGCCCCGACCGCGCCGCAAGGCGGAAGTCGTGATACCCGGCGCCGGTGATCCGGGCCGAAACCATCTTGCCCACGTCGCCTGACCCGAGTTCGATGTCCGAGACGCTCTGCGCATGGGCCGGGGCGGCCAACCCGAGTCCCAGGGCCAGCATCAGCGCCATGATGAATGCTCTTGCCACGTCGTCGTCCTCCATCGCGACCGGAGACCCGCGCCCCGGTCTATTTCGCCGCCTTGCCTCGCTTGCCGAACAGGGTGATGCGGCTTTCGGAATCGGTATCGGGCAGCCCCTCGCGCGACAGAAGGATCGCCACCGGGCGCAGGCCTTCGACATGGCTGCAGGCGATCATGATGCCCACCATGATCGGCACCGCCAGGAACATCCCGGCGATGCCCCACAGGGCCGCCCAGAACGCCAGCGACACGATGATGCCGAAGGTCGACAGCCGCAGCGTGCGGCCCATCAGGATCGGGTCGATGATGTTGCCGTTGACGAACTGGATGACGGCCAGCGCCAGGAACAATCCCGCCGTGATCGCCGGATCGCCCAGCTGGACATAGGCCATCAGCGCCGCGGCGACGGTGGCGACGATCGAGCCGATGTTGGGAATGTAGTTGAGGATGAAGGTCATGATCCCGATGGCCAGCGCCAGGTCCAGTCCGAACAGCTCGGCCACGACCCAGGTCATGGCGCCCGTGACCACGCTGATCACCGTCTTGACCAGCAGGTAATAGTTCACCCGGTGCATGATCGAGGAAATGATCATCGAGACTTCCTCGGCGCGCGCCTCGTTCTTCAGCAGGTTGGTCAGCTTGGTTCCGAACCAGATCCGTTCGCTGAAGAGGAACCCCACGAACAGGATGACCAGCACGGTGCCCTGCATCAGGCCGCCCGCCTGCCCCGCGGCCGAGCGAAGATAACCGCTGACGTTGACGCTGCTGACGGCGTTGAAGATGGCGGTCTCGGCCTCGGGGCCCAGCCAGGCGAAGAGGCTGGCGACCGCCTGCGGGACCCTCTCGGCATAGGCGAGGGTGGTGCTGAGGATGGTGTTCACCTGGCTGAGGATCAGCGAGGTCAGCACGATCAGCGCGGTCGAGATCAGCACCACCGCCGTCACCGTCGCCAGCCAGTTGGGAATGCGCAGGACACCGATCCGCGCGCGGGCGATGAAGTTGATCGCATCGCTGGTCAGGCTGAACAGCATGATCGCGACGGCCAGGCAGATCAGGATGAAGCGCGCCTGCACCAGAAGGAACAGCACGACCGCGAAGGCGATGATGACCAGCGCGACGGTATGGACGACGGGGCTCTCGGTCCGGGGTTGGGGCTTGTTCATCATCGGATGCTCTCGTCGTCGGGGGCGTATCCCGCATCGCAGCATGGACAATCCGCCGCCACCGCTCAAGGCCCTTGGCGGGGCGCCGGGGCTCAGCCTGTCGCGGAGCGGTCCGACAGGACGGGAAACCAGTCCTCGCGCAGCCTCTGGCCGGGGCGCATGTCATGGCCCGGATAGGGCGGCGAGGTGCGCCCGGGCCGCTCGACATAGGCCGCGTCATCGCCCACCAGCCGCAGCGAGAACGCCCGGCGGCGCGATGCCGCGCTGTTGCCGCGCGCGCCATGCAGGGTGCGGAAATGGAACGCCACCGCGTCACCCGGCTGCATCGGCCATTCGCGGATCGTCATGCCCTCGGCCTCGGGGTCGGGGACGGGCATGTAATCCCCCTCGAAGAAGGCCGCGTTGCTGACCCAGCGCGTGGGCAGCACGTCCTTTTCCCACAGGTGCGATCCCGCGACGCAGCGCAGCCCGGCATCGGTGACGGGGTCGAGCGGCACCCAGAAGCTGATCGTCTGGCGGCCTTCGACAAAGTAATAGGGGCCGTCGGAATGCCAGGGCGTCGCCATCGAGGTTCCCGGCTCCTTCACCAGCACGTGGTCATGGAACATCTGCACGCGGGCCGACCCCATCAGCGCCCCGGCGGCGGCGATGATCGCGGGGTCGCGCAGGACGGCATGGAATTCGGGAATGCGGTCCCAGTTGCAGTAGTCGTCGAAGAACAGGCCCGTCTCGCCCGGCTTCTCGTTGCGGCTGGCATAAGGGCCCGGCTCGGCCATGTTGCGATCGATGCCCTTGCGCAGGGCCTCGACATGCGCGGCGAACAGACCGGGCACAAGCACGACGCCCTCCTGCTGGAACGCGCGTATCTGATCCGGCGAGACGGGCAAGGCGGTCGTCCGGTCTCAGGTCCGGCGCAGGCGGATCACCACGTCGACCGAGGCGATCTCGGCCCCGGCGGGCGCCTCGGGCAATTGCAGGATCACCAGCTGGTCCGAGGGGGCGTCCGACAGGCGCCCGTCCTCTTCCCAGTAGAAATGCGGGTGATCATGGGTATTGGTGTCGAAATAGCTTTTCGAGCCGTCCACGGTGACTTCCTGAAGGATGCCCGCCTGGCAGAAGGCGCGCAGCGTGTTGTAGACGGTGGCCAGCGACACCGAGGCGCCACGCGCCTGCACGGCCTCGTAAAGGCTTTCTGCGGTGACATGCCGATGCTGGCCGTCGCCCACCAGAAGCTCGGCCAGGGTCAGGCGCTGGCGAGTAGGGCGCAGCCCTGCCTGGGCCAGCCAGTCGGTCGCGCGGTCGGTCGTCGCGGCGGTCATCGGGGCATCGTCTCCTGCGGTCCGTTCCGCGATATATAGGGCGGCGTCGGGCGAATTGCCAAATGAAAATAGGTCGCAACTGGCCGGGGGCGCGGCGGGCGCGACCGGGTGTTGCGCCTTGCAGGACCCTTTTGGGCGGTGCTAGAGGGGGCAAGGTCAGTGTCCAACCCACCAGCAGGAGCCGCGCCGCGCATGTCGCCATACCCCACTTCCTTCGATCGCGAGGCGCTTCTGAAATGCGCGCGGGGCGAGTTGTTCGGTCCCGGCAATGCCCAGCTTCCCGAACCGCCGATGCTGATGATGGACCGGATCACCCAGATTTCCGAGGATGGCGGGTTGCACGGGAAAGGCCATGTAGTGGCCGAATTCGACATCACGCCCGACCTGTGGTTCTTCGCCTGCCATTTCCCCGGCAACCCGATCATGCCGGGGTGCCTTGGCCTCGACGGGCTGTGGCAGCTGACAGGCTTCAACCTGGGCTGGCGCGGCTGGACGGGGCGCGGCTATGCCCTGGGCGTGGGCGAGGTCAAGCTGACCGGCATGGTGCGGCCCGACCGGAAGATGCTGACCTACAAGGTGGACTTCACCAAGGCGATCCAGACCCGGCGGCTGACCATGGGAGTGGCAGACGGGATCGTGGAAGCCGATGGCGAGGTTATCTACCAGGTGAAGGACATGAAGGTCGCCCTCAGCGAAAGCTGACACGCGCGTCCCGTGGCGGGACGCCTTTGCGCCGCGATGAAATCAACAGGTCGCAGGGGCGGTCTTGGCGCTTCTTCACGCTTTGCCTTGCGCCGGGGGCGTCTTGGCCTGCGCCCGGGGGCGATGCGGACACATTCGAATTCTCTGATCCATATCAAGGACTCCCCGCATCCGCGCGCCGCAGGCTTCCGGGCATCCGACGCACGGGAGGGCAGAGATGAGGAAACCGGATCAATTGGCCGAGTTCGTCCACGAGGCGCTGCGCATGGGCAAGGATCGCGGCGAAATCGCCGAAGCCCTGCAATCTGCGGGCTGGGCCGCGCACGAGGTCGACGAGGCGCTGGGCGCCTGGGCCAAGGACGCGTTCGGAATACCCGTTCCACGTCCGCGCCCCTATGTCTCCGCCCGCGAAGCCTTCGTCTACGGACTGATGTTCACGGCGCTGGCCATGACGGCCTGGCACCTGGTGAGCCTGTCGTTCAACCTGATCGATATCCGGTTCGCCTACCCGACCCAGGCCGAAGACCAATGGATGGTCGTCCACCGGCTGCAAAGCATCAGGTGGTCGATCGCGGCCCTGATCGTGTTCGGAACGCTGTTTCTTCTTCTGAACCGCAGGGTTTCGCGGGCGACGGACAGCGATCCCGGCAAGAGACGCTCGGCCGTTCGCAAATGGTTCGGATACATCACGCTGTTCCTGGCGGCGATCTCGCTGCTGGGCGATGCGCTCTGGATCATCTATTCGGCGCTGAACGGCGATCTGGGTCTCCGCATCCTGACGAAGGGGCTTGTCGTCCTGATCGTCGCGGGCGTGATCTTCCTGTATTTCCGGATCGAAATGGGGGCCGATGAACATGCGGCCTAGCGTGATTTCGTCGGTGATGATCGGAGCCCTCGTGCTGATCGCCATCGCGCTGGGCCTTTCGGTCGCTGGCGGCCCAAAAGCCGGACGCCTGGAAAAGGAGGACAAGGTGAGGGCCGAGGATATCGCCCGGCTCGCGGGCAAGTATGTGCCCTGTCTGGCCGAGGAGGCCGGGCGGCACTTGCCCGAGAGGCTTTTCGAGGATGATGTCTGCTTCAATAGCCTGACGGGAATCCGGCTGGCCGATCCCCATTCGGGCGCGCCCTACCGGTATGAAAGGATCAGCGACACGCGGTTTCGCCTGTGCGCGTCGTTCCATCGCGCCGACAGGGTGGCGATGCACCTTCTTGGCGGTCTGGATTTCGATGCCGACACGGGATGCCTGAGCGCAACCTATTACGGCGGATCGGACTAGACCGGGCGCCCGCGTCGGCCTGCCCGCGGCTTCAGCCCGCGCCCCATGCCCCGTTCAAAGCCCCAGCACCCGATCCCACACAGCCGCCGCATCGCCCGACCTGTCCCCCCTCCAGGCGATGATCTGGTCGGGGCGGATCAGGGCGAGGTTGGCACCGTAAAGGGCGCGCAGCTCCGGCACGCCGGGGTCCGCGACCGTCAGGGACAGGCCGCGTGCCTGCGCTTCGGCGATGATCCCGGCTCCGCCCTGCCCATCCAGCCGCAGAAGCGTCCAGTCAAAGCCGAAGCGGTCGAACAGCGACTGCCCCTCGCCCAGCCACCAATGCGGGGCGCGCCCGCCGGGCAGCCCGCTGGGGACAAAGACATTGGCGGCGTCCTCGGGAATGGGGCCATCGGGCGCGGGCAGGACGGGCGAGCCGTCATAGCGCGTGCCGAAGGTCACGCCGGGGATGTTGAATTCGCGCCGGGCGTGGTCTTCCAGGTAAGCCCCGGCCTCGGCGCGCAACCGCGCGCCTTCCGCCGTGTCGTCTTCCAGCCCCGGCTTGGGCAGGAAATTCCCCACCGAATCCGCGAAACCCCGCGCGTAGGCCGTGTTGCGCAGCGCGGCCTTGCGGCGTTCGAAGTCATAGCTGTCCAGAAGCGCCGCGCCCCCCTGCCCGGCCAGGGTGGCGGCCAGTTTCCAGCCGAGGTTGACCGCATCCTCGACCGCCGTGTTGTAGCCAAGTCCCCCCGTCGGCGTAAACAGATGCGCGGCGTCGCCCCCGATGAAGACGCGGCCCCGCCGCATCCGGTCGGCGACCAGCGAATGGCCCGCCGTCCATCCCATGTGGGACAGGATGGTGCAGTCGATTTCCCGCCCGCAGGCCTGGTGGAACAGCGCGCGGGCGTCGGCGTCGGTGATCTTGTCCTCATCCTCGTCGGGGCGGAGTTGCGTGTGGAAGGCATAATCGCCCTTGCCGTCCACGGCAGCCATCAGGGCGCGGCGTTCGCGGTTCACGGTCCAGTGCATCCAGGCGGGCTCTATCCCCGTCTCGGCATAGAAACCGGGGCAATGCAGGTAGATCGCATACATCCGCCCGCCCATGAAATCGCGTTTCTCGCCGTATTCGCCCTGCAGCGTCGCGCCGATCGCCTTGCGCACCGCGCTGCGCGCGCCATCCGCGCCGACCAGGTATCTCGCGCGGACATGCTGTGCCTGGCCGCCGTCGACCGATGCGAAGTCGCAGGCGACGTGATCGCCCTTGTCCGCAAAGCCGTCGAGGCGCCAGAGAAAGCGCACCTCGACCGGCCCGGCGGCGCGGGCGTGCCGCAGAAGGACGGGTTCGACGAATTTCTGGCTGATCCGGTGCGGGGCTTCCGAGGCCGACCACGGCCCTTCGTTCGATGAGACCATCGCGCGCGCCCTGCCCGAGGGCGGCAGGCGGAAGCGGCCCAGCTCGTGCGTGGCGTAGCGGGTGAAATAGGCGATGTCGGTGGGATGATCGCCGGGCAGACCGCTGCGGCGGATCTCGTCCGCGAAGCCCAGGCGGCGGAAATACTCCATCGTGCGGGCTTGCGTCGCGTTGGCCTGGGGGTTGAAGGCGGTGCTTTCCTTGGCGTCGCACAGAAGCGTGCGCACGCCCCTCCGCCCCAGTTCGATCGCCAGCATCAGCCCGAAGGGGCCGCCGCCCGCGATGGCGACATCGACTTCCATGTGGGTCCTCCGCCTCTCCCTGAGGCGCGAGGTTAGCGGCGGGGGCCGGGCGGGGCAATCGGGCGGGATGGGGCTTGTCCTGTTGACAACCGAAATCCCGTGCCCTTCCACTGGCCACACATCCAGAGGTGAAAGGAAGGGCAGGAGATGTTCAGCTTCAGGTTGCCGGGCGCAAGGCCCCTTCCGATCCGGACCAAGGGGCGGCTGCGCCTTGCGGGCCCGGTCGCGGCGATCGTGCTGGCGCTGGGGTCCCTCGCCGGTC
>SBFT01000362.1 GCA_006227805.1 Paracoccaceae bacterium | reverse complement strand
CCACTGCGATCCCACCTGCAACGTGCATGACTGGTATGTCGGCCTGCGCGGCGGCGTGGTCGAGGTGGTCTGGCCGGTCAGCGCGCGCGGCAAGGCCTATTGAGTTTCGGACCGGCTGCGCCGGTCCGACCGGGGCGGGGGGCTGCGCCCCCCGCCTTGCGTATTTTTGACCAGAAAGAAGCAGGGGCGCGGCCTCTGAAAGGAGAAGACCCATGTGGATTATCCCCGAACGCGAGATCGCCGGGCTGATGACGCGCGAGGCCGCGTTCGATGCGGTCGAGAAGGTGTTCGCCGCGATGGCGGCGGGCGATGCCTGGAACTTTCCCGTCGTGCGCGAAGCGATCGGGCATGCGGATGCGCTCTATGGCTTCAAGGGCGGGTTCGACCGGGCGGGGCAGGTGCTGGGGCTGAAGGCCGGGGGCTACTGGCCGAACAACCTGGCCACCCACGGGATCATCAACCACCAGTCGACGGTCTTCCTGTTCGATCCAGATACCGGGCGGCCCCATGCGATGGTGGGGGGAAACCTGCTGACCGCCCTGCGCACCGCCGCGGCGTCTTCGGTGTCGATCCGGCACCTGGCGCGCGGGGATGCGAAGGTGATCGGCATGGTGGGTGCCGGGCACCAGGCGGCGTTCCAGTTGCGCGCGGCGCTGGAGCAACGCGCCTTCGAGAAGGTGATCGGCTGGAACCTGCATCCCGAGATGCTGCCCAATATCGCGGGAGTTGCGGCCGAGGCCGGCCTGCCCTTCGAGGCGGTCGATCTGCCTGGCCTGCGCGACGCGGATGTGATCGTGACGATCACGTCCTCCTTCGCGCCGTCGCTGATGGCCGATCACGTCAGCCCCGGAACGCACCTGGCCTGCATGGGCACCGACACGAAGGGCAAGCAGGAGGTCGAGGCGGCACTGCTGGCGCGCGCGACCGTCTTCGCCGACGAGATCGCGCAATCGACGGGCATCGGCGAGGCGCAGCATGCCGTGGCGCAGGGTCTGATCGCGGAAGGCGCGATCGTCGAGCTGGGCGCGGTGATCAACGGGACCCATCCGGGGCGGACCTCGGACGACGAGATCACGCTGTTCGACGGCACCGGCGTGGGATTGCAGGACCTGGCGGTGGCGTCCGCCGTCGTGCGACGCGCCATCGAGGCGGGCATCGCGATCGAGGTGGACGTCTAACCGACCGTCCAGGCTTGGTCGAACCAGTGTTCCTGCAGGTTGGCGCCGGGGCCGATCCGGTCGACCACGGCGAACAGGCCCGGGGCCGCAAGCGGGGTCAGCACGCCGTGCCATGTGCCCCGGTGAAGATTGATCCCCTGCCCCGGTTCGGTGCGGAAGGCGCGGGGCGTGCCGGGCGCGCCGCCTTCGTCGGGGGCGACGATGACGAGGAACGGGTCCATCGACATCGGCAGGAAGGCCTGCGATCCGTCCGGGTGACGCTCCATCATGTCGAGCCGGTAGGGCAGCGTGCGGGGCTCGGCCCGGAACAGGCTGATCCCCGCGCGGCCATCGGTGAAATCGAGCCGCGCCCGGTCGTGCCAGCGGCCGCAGAAGCCCTGGTTGATGATGCGGTCGGGCGCGCCGCCGGTGTCGAGCACGTCGCCGAAGGGGGCGAAGGCGGTGGCGGTCAGCGCCTCGATGGCGATGGCGCGCGTCATGGCAGGAGGTCGCGCAGGCGGAATTCTGCGATGCGTTCGACCTGGGCGCAGGCCTCGGCGAATTCGGTGACGTTGTCATTGCCGATGCGGCGCTGGAAGGCGGCAAGGATCCCGGCCTTGTCGTGATCGCGCACGGCAATGATGAAGGGAAAGCCGTGTTTCGCCATGTAGTCGGCGTTGAGCCGGGTGAAGGCGTCGCGTTCGTCGTCGGTCAGCGCGTCCAGCCCCGCACTTGCCTGTTCGCTGGTGCTTTCGGCGGTCAGGCGCCTGGCCTGGGCGAGCTTGCCCGCCAGATCGGGATGGGCGCGCAGGACCCTCAGACGCTCGGCTTCGCTGGCCGCGCGGAAGATGCGGCAGAGCGCGGAATGCACGCCGGTCGCGGTGTCGTGGGTGGGGCCCAGTTCCAGCGCCCAGGCGCGTTCGGCGATCCACGGGGAATGTTCGAAGATGCCGCCGAAGGCCGAGACGAAGGCCTCGCGGTCCATGTCCGAAGGCCGGGTCCAGTGGCGCGGCGGATGGGTCGCCGCCCAGTGGTCGGCGATCTGTTCGCGGGTGGCGAACCAGACGCCCTCGTGGGACGCCATGTAGTCCAGCGCGCGCTTCAGCGCCGCGGCGCGGCCCGGGCGGCCGACGAGGCGGCAATGCAGGCCGATGGACAGCATCCGCCCGCCTTCGGCGTGAAGGACGTCGAAGCTGTCACGCAGGTAGGTTTCGAACTGGTCGCCCGAGTTGAAGCCCTGGGGCGTGGCGAAGCGCATGTCGTTGGCGTCGAGCGTATAAGGAACAATCAGCTGGTCGCGGCCCGCGATCTGCATCCAGTAGGGCAGATCGTCGGCATAGGTGTCGGCGACATAGGCGAAGCCGCCTTCTTCCGCCGCAAGGCGCACGGTGTTCATCGACGTGCGGCCCGTGTACCAGCCGCGCGGGCGGCTCCCGGTGACCTGCGCGTGCAGGCGGATGGCCTCGGCCATCTGGGCGCGTTCCTCGGCCAACGCCATGTCCTTGTGTTCGATCCATTTGAGACCGTGGCTGGCGATCTCCCAGCGGGCCTCCTTCATGGCGCGGACCTGTTCGGGCGCGCGGGCGAGCGCGGTGGCCACGCCGTAGACCGTGACGGGCAGGTCCTTCAGCATCCGGTGCAGCCGCCAGAACCCGGCGCGGGCGCCGTATTCATAGACCGATTCCATGTTCCAGTGCCGCTGGCCCGGCCAGGGGACCGCGCCCACGGTTTCGGACAGGAAGGCCTCGGACGCGGGGTCGCCGTGCAGGATGTTGTTCTCGCCGCCTTCCTCGTAGTTCAGGACGATCTGCACGGCGATCCGGGCGCCGCCCGGCCATCGGGCGTCGGGGGGCGTCGCCCCGTATCCGGTCATGTCGCGGGGATATCGGTTCATGGCGCTTGCACCTGTCGGGGTTTTGGCTGTTCTAATCCAAGACAAGCGCGCCGACTTTCAAAAGGAAAGCGAAACTGTCGCGGGGCAGGCAAGGTTTGCGCAGGTCCCGCGCCGGGCGCAGACTGCCGCAGATCACGGAGGCATCATGACCGGATATCTGACAACGCATGTGCTGGACACCGCGCGGGGCTGCCCGGCGGCGGGGCTGCGGATCGACCTCTACCGGATCGAAGGCGCGTCGCGGGCGCATCTGAGGACGCTGGTGACGAATGCCGACGGGCGCACGGACGAACGGATCCTGCCCGAGGCGGATTTCGCGACCGGCACCTACGAGCTGGTGTTTCACGCGGGCGACTACCTGACCGCCTGCGGCACACCGCCCGAGGATCCCCGGTTCCTCGACATCGTGCCGATCCGCTTCGGCATGTCGGAGGCGGCGCATTACCATGTGCCGCTGCTGCTGTCGCCCTTCGGCTATTCCACCTATCGCGGCAGCTAGGGGCCCTCGACCCGCACGGCCGTGGCGATGCGCGTCGCCATGAAGTCCATGAAGAGGCGTGTCTTCGGGTCCTGCCTGCGGCGGTGGGTGTAGAGGCAGGCCATCTGCACCGGTTCGGGCGGCGTGTCCGCCGCCACCACGACAAGACGCCCCGCGCCCAGGTGATCGGCGACCTCGAACACGGGTTTCAGCGCGATGCCGCGCCCGGCCAGCGCCCAGTCGGTCAGCACGTCGCCGTCATCGCATTCGAAGCGGCCCGCGACGCGGAACTTCTTCGGCCCCTCCGGCGTGACCAGCCGCCACTGGAACTCGGTGGCGCCCGGAAAGCGCAGGTTCAGGCATTCATGACCGCCCTGCACCAGGTCCTCGCCCGAGCGGGGCATGCCGCGCGCCGACACGTAGGCCGGGGCCGCGACCAGGACGCGCGGCACATCGGCGATCTTGCGGATGCGCAGGGTGCTGTCCTGGGGTTGGCCGAGGAAGAAGGCGAGATCGAGGCCCTCGGTCGTCAGGTCCACCTTCCGGTCGGTCAGGCGCAGGCGCAGGCTGACCTCGGGGTAGAGATCGATGAAGGCCGGGACCTCCGGCGCGATCAGGCGGCGTCCGACACCCAGGGGTGCCGCCACAAACAGCGCGCCCCTGGGGTTCTCGCTGATGTCGACGACCTCGGCCTCGGCGGCTTCGACCGCTTCGAGGATGGCACAGGCGCCGCCGTAGAAGGCCTTGCCCTGCTCGGTCGGCGTCAGGTTGCGCGTGGTGCGCTGGAAGAGACGCACGCCCAGGTGATCTTCCAGTTGCGCGATTCGCGAGGATGTGACCGCCGGCGACACCCGCAGATCGCGGCCGGCCGCCGACATGCTGCCCAATTCATAGACACGGACGAAGGTGCGGATGTTGTCGAAGTAGGACATTCTTCGGAATTTTTTTAAGCTGTTTGCCTATTGCCGGGAATAGCAGAAGAATACCCCTGCGCCTAGTCTGACGGCGTGCAACGAGAGGCAGGGGAGAGAGGCGGGGACATGACCGACCTGGCGGTGACCTGGGACTGGATCGAATTCGCGGTGCGCTGGCTGCACGTGATCACGGCGATCGCCTGGATCGGATCGTCCTTCTACTTCATCGCACTGGACCTCGGGTTGAACCGCAACATCCCCGGCCCGGCGGATGGCGAGGAATGGCAGGTCCATGGCGGCGGCTTCTACCACATCCAGAAATACCTGGTCGCGCCAGAACGGATGCCCGAGCACCTGACCTGGTTCAAATGGGAAAGCTATGC
>SBFT01000205.1 GCA_006227805.1 Paracoccaceae bacterium | reverse complement strand
TGACGATGTTGCGCCGGCCCTGCGCCGCGGCGAAGAAGGCCATGCGATCGGCGGTATTGGCGAAGGTCGGGCCCAGGACGAAGACGTTGCCGCCCGCGATCGTGGTGTTGTTCGAGAAGGACAGGACGTTGATGTTGCGCCCGCGCACGGCGATGCCCGCGGCATTGGCGGCCTCGCCATAGACCGGCCCCAGGATGATCCGCGCGCCTTCGTCCACCGCCAGCGCGGCCTGCGAGGCGGCCTGCTGCGCATTGCCCGCGGTCGGATAGACCCGCAGGTCGATCTCGACCCCCGCGAGGTCGGCCATCGCCAGGCGCGCCGCTTTCTCGAGACTGTCGGCCATGAGGTCGTCACCTGACTGTCCCGATCCCGAGGGCACCAGCAGCGCCACCGGCACCGGCCTGTCGGTATCGATCCGCGGGCCTGTCATGTTCGTCGAGACGGGGGCGCAGGCGGTGGCCGCAAGGACGCCCGCGAGGGCGAGCATCCGCAGGCCGAGCTTGCGGGCGGAACTCAAACGGGCGAACATGGCGGCGGACACTCCTTGATCGGCGGCGCGTGCGGGCGCCGCATGGGTCTTTGGACGGCGATAATAGACAGGACGGAAGGAGGGTCCAGCTTTGAATCCCGATCCCCAGGCTCTGGCGCCCGGTCTCTACTTCGTCGCGACCCCGATCGGTGCTGCGCGCGACATCACGCTGCGGGCGCTCGACATCCTGCGCGCTGCGGACGTGATCGCGGCGGAAGACACGCGCAGCCTCCGGAAACTGATGGAAATTCACGGGGTGCCGCTGGGAGGACGAAGGATCGTCGCCTATCATGATCACAGCGACGCGGCTGCGCGCGAAAGGCTGGTGGCGGCGGTGCGGGATGGGCAATCGGTCGCCTATGCGTCCGAGGCGGGGATGCCGCTGGTCGCCGATCCGGGGTTCCAGCTGGGCCGCGCCGTGGCCGCGGCGGGCGGTTCGGTGAGCGTGGCACCCGGAGCCTCGGCGCCGCTGGCGGCGCTGGCGATCTCGGGCCTGCCGTCGGATGCGTTCCTCTTCGCCGGGTTCCTGCCCAGCGCCGCCGGGGCGCGCCGCGCCCGGCTGGCCGAACTGGCGCAGGTGCCCGCGACGCTGATCTTCTTCGAATCGCCGAAGCGCGTCGCGACGATGCTTGCGGATGCGGCCGAGGTGCTGGGCGCGGGGCGCGAGGCGGCGCTCTGCCGCGAGATCACCAAGAAATTCGAGCAGGTCCTGCGCGCGCCCCTGGGGGACCTTGCCGCCAGCCTGCGCGAGACCCCGGTAAAGGGCGAGATCGTGGTGCTGATCGGGCGCGGGGGTTCGGCGAAAATTAGGGAATCGGATGTAGAAGAGGACCTCAGGACGGCATTGGCCGAGATGTCGATGCGCGATGCGGCGGATCTGGTGGCCAGGGCGCATGACCTGCCCCGGCGCGAGGTCTATCAACTGGCCCTGAAACTGGGCAAAGGCGGGTAAGGCATGGTTACGGGATCGGCGCTGCGGGCAGACTGGGGAAGGCGCAACTTCCATGCGGGTTCGGCCGCCGAGGAGATCGTGGCGCGCCGCTACGAAGCAGCCGGACACCGCATCGTCGCGCGGCGCTGGCGCGGGCGGGGCGGCGAGATCGACCTGATCGCCTGCAAGGACGGCGCCCTTGCCTTCATCGAGGTCAAGGCATCCCGCGATTTCGCCCGCGCCGTGGCCAGCCTGGGCGTGCGGCAGATCCGGCGGATCGCCTGCGCCGCCGAGGAATTCCTGGGAAGCCAGCCGGCGGGCAGCCTGACGGATTGCCGCTTCGACCTGGCTGTCGTGGACGGCCGCGGGGCCTGCCAGGTGACGGAAAACGCCTTCATGGCCGCGTGATCGCGCCCGATCGGCATTGAAAGCGCCGCCGGGCTGGTTCATGTAGACGACCAGTCCCAGCGGAGCCCTTGTCATGAAGATCGCTTTCCAGATGGACCCGATCGGGTCGGTGAACATCAACGCGGACAGTAGTTTCCGCCTGGCCGAGGAAGCCCAGGCGCGCGGGCACGAGCTGTTCTATTACGGCCCCGACAAGCTGGCCTACCAGGAAGGCCGCATCACTGCGCGCGGCCATGACATGCGCGTGCAGCGCGTTGCGGGCGATCCGGCGATCCTGGGGCCCGAGCGGGAGGTGGACCTTGCCGATTTCGACGTGGTCTGGCTGCGCCAGGATCCGCCGTTCGACATGCACTACATCACCTCGACGCATCTTCTGGACCGGCTGAAGGGGATCACGCTGGTGGTCAACGATCCCTTCTGGGTGCGGAACTTTCCCGAAAAACTGCTGGTCCTGAACTTTCCCGACCTGACCCCTCCGACCACGATCGCGCGGGATCTGAGCACGATCCGGGCCTTCAAGGCCAGGCATGGCGACATCATCCTCAAGCCGCTTTACGGCAATGGCGGCGCGGGGGTCTTCCGGCTGGACGAGGGCGACCGCAACCTCGCGTCGCTGCATGAACTCTTCACCGGCTTCTCGCGCGAGCCGCTGATCGTGCAGAAATTCCTGCCGGCGGTCTCGAAGGGCGACAAGCGGGTGATCCTCGTCGACGGCGAGGCGGTGGGCGCCATCAACCGCGTGCCCGCGGCGGGCGAGACGCGCTCGAACATGCATGTGGGCGGGCGGCCCGAGAAGATCGGCCTGACCGACCGCGACCGCGAGATCTGCGCCCGCATCGGGCCGGTCCTGCGCGACCATGGCCAGGTCTTCGTCGGGATCGACGTGATCGGCGACTGGCTGACCGAGATCAACGTGACTTCGCCCACCGGGATCCAGGAACTCGAACGCTTCGACGGGGTCAACATCGCCGAGAAGATCTGGCAGGCAATCGAGGGCAAGCTCGCCTGAGCCCGTGCCGCCGGGTCAGCCCAGTTGCGCGCTGATCCGGAAACTCAGCGCCTCGGCCACATGGATGCGCCGCACCGCCTCCGCCCCGTCCAGATCGGCGATCGTGCGCGCGACCCGCAGCACCCGGTGATAGCCGCGCGCCGTCAGGCCGAAGCGGTCGGCCATCCGGGTCAGGAGGTCTTCGCCCTCGGCGTCGGGCCGCGCGATCCGGTCCAGCAACTCGCCTTCGGCATCGGCGTTGTGATGAGCGTCCGGGTGATCGGCGAAACGCGCGCTCTGGACCGCGCGGGCACATGCCACCCGTTCGGCGACCATGGCGGACGTGTCGCCATCCGAGGGCAGGTTCAGATCTGTATAGGCGACCGGGGGCACCTCGATCCGCAGGTCGAACCGGTCGAGCAGCGGACCCGAGATGCGCCCCAGGTAATCCTCGCCGCAGGCCGGCGCGCGCGAACAGGCCTGGGCGGGATCGGTCAGGTGTCCGCATTTGCAGGGGTTCGCCGCCGCCACCAGCAGGAAGCGGCAGGGATAGCGGACATGGGCATTGGCGCGGGCGACGACGACCTCGCCGGTCTCGATCGGCTGGCGCAGGGTTTCGAGGACCGCGCGGGGAAACTCGGGAAATTCGTCCATGAACAGGACGCCGTTATGCGCAAGACTGATCTCGCCCGGCTTCGCCCCCCGCCCGCCGCCGACGATCGCCGCCATGGACGCGGTGTGATGGGGTTCGCGGAAGGGGCGCGCGCGGCTGATGCCGCCTTCGTCCAGAAGCCCCGCCAGCGAATGGATCATCGAGGTCTCGAGCGCCTCCATCGGGGTCAGGGGCGGCAAGAGCCCGGGCATCCGCGAGGCCAGCATGGATTTGCCCGATCCGGGCGGTCCGACCATGATCAGGTGGTGGCGCCCGGCAGCGGCGATCTCCAGCGCCCGCTTTGCGCGCTCCTGGCCCTTCACGTCGCGCAGGTCGCGGTAATGGGTCTGCGCGCGGACCTCGCCCGGCGTGGCGGGGGCAAGGGGCGCGCGGCCGGTGTAATGCTGGACCACCGCGTTCAGGCTGGGGGCGGCGGTCACGCAGGTGGCATCGACCCAGGCCGCCTCGGCCCCCGATCCGGCCGGGCAGAGCAGGCGGCGCCCGTCTTCCGCCGCGCGCAGGGCGGCCGGAAGCGCGCCCAGGACAGGCAGCAGCGCCCCATCCAGCGACAATTCCCCCAGCGCCACCGTCTCCTCGATCGCATCCGCCGGCAGGACGTTCAGCGCCGCCAGCAGTGCGACCGCGATCGGCAGGTCGAAATGGCTGCCTTCCTTCGGCAGGTCGGCGGGCGAGAGGTTCACCGTGATGCGCTTGGACGGCAGCGCGATTGCCATCGAATTCAGCGCGCTGCGGATCCGGTCGCGGGCTTCCGAGACCGCCTTGTCGGGCAGGCCCACGATGGCGAAGCCGGGCAGGCCGGGACTGACCGCGCATTGCACTTCGACCGGGCGCGCCTCGACCCCCTGAAATGCCACCGTGTAGGCCCGCGCCACCATGAGATCACCCCGCCCGATTGCCCGGAACCCTAGCGCGGTCGTGGTTGATGAATGGTTAACGGGACCGGGTCAGAGTTCGGGGAAGGGGACGCGCTGCAACGGCGCCATGTCGTAGAAGGCCACTTCCGCGTCCTCGGCCAGGCCTTCGGCGCGCCATCGCCGGAACGCCGGATGCCGCGTCACCTCGGTGATGTAGGCGCGCGCCGTGTCCGACATCGGCAGCCCGTATGTCAGAAGCCGCGTGCAGACGGGCGCGTAGAAGACATCGGCCAGGCTGTAGGCACCATAGAGAAACGGCCCGCCCGAGCGCGTCAGCGCGCGCGACCAGATCTCCTCGATCCGGGCCAGGTCGGCCAGCACGGCGTCCGAGGGCCGGAACCCCGCCCAGGCGGTGCGCAGGTTCATCGGGCAGGCGCTGCGCAGGGG
>SBFT01000287.1 GCA_006227805.1 Paracoccaceae bacterium | reverse complement strand
ATACATGATCGTCTGGCTGGAAACGAAGGATCCGAACGAGAGGCGATCGAGCGACACCGACCAGCCCGGCGCGACCAGCAGGTCGAACGTGCAAGCCGCTCCGAAGGACCCGTTGCAGATCGCCGCCGCCTGTCCGGAATAGCCACCGTTCCAGATCAGCAGGGTGCTTTGGGCGAGCGCGTCCAGGTTCGCGTCCGCAAGCGGCGACCAGCGGATGTCGACCGGGCCCGTGTCGCCGAACCCGGGCAGGAAGGCTTCGATGCCACCCGCGTCCGGTATGCCTGTCCCGCCGAAGGTGACGGTCGCAGCGGAAGCAGGGGCCGCGAGGGCAAGCCCCGCCAGGAAAGAAATTGTCAGAAGGTTCTTCATCAAGGTCTAGGCTCCAATCGTTACACCGGAACAGCCCCGTGTGCGGCACCGACCTCCGGCGACCATGGGGCCGAGATGTTGCAGCCCTGGGCGCTTCGGATTGCGATCGTTGCCTTCGGACATGCCCTTAAGGCCTACGCCGCGGCGATGTGCCGGCTCAATAGACCGATCGGTCGATGCGGGGCCTGTTCAGGGGCCCGTTCAGTGGTCGATCATCGACCGCATGATCGTGCGTTGCAGCGACAGGCGACCGTCCACGCCAAGCCGCCGGAAGATCGCCATGGAATGGTGCCTGACCGTATCCGCCCCGATATCGAGGATGGCCGCGGTGTCGGTGTTGCTCTTGCCCTTCAGCATCCAGAAGGCGACCTCGGCCTGCCGTTCGCTCAGGCCGTGGCCCATCAGCAGACGCAGAAGCTCGGGCGTCATCTCGACACGGTCGAGAAGCGCCAGCAGATGCGCCGCCCGCTTCTGCATCAGGATGGGCATGACCATATGGCGAAAGGACGTCAGGATGGCCATGTCCCGGTCCGAAAAGTCCCGGCCGCTGCGGTTCATGGCCAGGCCGATCGCGACGGGATATGTCGGCTGCTGGCGCGGGCCACCGGGCTGCAACCCGAACTGCATGATCATCTGGTATTGCGATCCGGTTTCCCGCAGCAGATCGATGTAGAGGCCGCTGCGGTGAAAATCGCCCATGTCGGTCACGTCGGACAGCCGCATGGTGGGCAGATGCGGATTGGCGAAGCGGAACTTGATCCCGGGATGCTCGGGCAGCCGCACCTTCAGTTCATCCGCACGCCGGACCGCCCAGTCGGTGACTTCGTGACGGCTCGAGCGGACAAGGTTGCGCCCGAGATAGGGGTCGATTTCCGTGTAGGCGGCGTTTTCGCACGGCATGACGGCCACGGCCGTCTCGACCATCGCGTCGATGGCCGGATCAAGCCCGGGGGCCTCGGACATCCGGGCGATCCCGTCCAGGATGCGCAGCCTTGTCTCGCGATCCGCCGGATACGGGCCCATGGAACACTCGCACTCGAAATTGCAGCTCGAAGGATTCTCCGGATGCGTCACTTGTCAAGTGCAGCGGTCCATCGAGCCTTCTTGCAAGGTGCGCCAAGAGCGATTAAGCCCCAGCCATGACCGCGCCAAGCCACGACCGCCTCCTGATCATCGACTTCGGCAGCCAGGTGACGCAGCTGATCGCGCGCCGCCTGCGCGAGCTGAACGTCTATTGCGAAATCCACCCGTTCCAGAACGTGACCGAGGCCTTCCTGAGGGACTTCGCCCCGCGTGCGGTGATCCTGTCGGGCGGTCCGGCCAGCGTGACGCGCGCCGACGCGCCGCGCCCGCCGCGCGCGCTCTTCGAGATGGGCGTTCCGCTTCTGGGCATCTGCTATGGCCAGCAGGTGATGATGGACATGCTGGGCGGGCGCGTCGAGGGCGGCAAGATCTCGGGCGGCGGCGGCACCGCGGAATTCGGGCGCGCCTACGTCGTGCCGCAAGGCCAGCTGGGGCTTCTGGACGGCTGGTTCGACCAGGGCCGCGAGCAGGTCTGGATGAGCCATGGCGACCATGTCTCGCAGCTGGCGCCGGGTTTCGCGGTCTACGGCACCTCGCCCAACGCGCCCTATGCCATCACCGCCGATGTCGCGCGCCACTTCTACGCCGTCCAGTTCCACCCCGAGGTGCATCACACGCCGAAGGGCGCGAAACTCTACGAGAACTTCGTGCGCCTGGCGGGGTTCAAGGGCGACTGGACCATGGCCAGCTATCGCGAGGAGGCGATCGCACGCATCCGCGAGCAGGTGGGCGACGCCCGGGTGATCTGCGCGCTGTCGGGCGGGGTGGATTCGTCTGTCGCCGCCGCGCTGATCCACGAGGCGATCGGCGACCAGCTGACCTGCGTCTTCGTCGATCACGGGCTGTTGCGCCTGAACGAGGCGGAAGAGGTCGTGGGCATGTTCCGCGACCACATGAACCTGTCGGTCATCCACGCGCAGGAGCAGGACCTGTTCCTGGGCGCGCTGGAAGGCGTCAGCGATCCCGAGGTCAAGCGCAAGACCATCGGCCGCCTCTTCATCGAGGTGTTCCAGAAGTATGCAGACCGGATCGAGGGCGCGCGGTTCCTGGCGCAGGGCACGCTCTACCCCGACGTGATCGAATCGGTCAGCTTCTCGGGCGGGCCCTCGGTCACGATCAAGAGCCACCACAACGTGGGCGGCCTGCCCGAAAAGATGGGCCTGAAGCTGGTCGAGCCCCTGCGCGAACTCTTCAAGGACGAGGTGCGCGCGCTCGGCCGCGAACTGGGCCTGCCCGCGCATTTCATCGGCCGCCACCCCTTCCCCGGACCTGGCCTCGCCATCCGCTGCCCCGGCGAGATCACTCGCGAGAAGCTGGACATCCTGCGCCAGGCCGATGCGGTCTATATCGACCAGATCCGCCGCCACGGCCTCTATGACGAGATCTGGCAGGCTTTCGTCGCGATCCTGCCGGTGCGCACCGTGGGCGTGATGGGCGACGGGCGCACCTATGATTTCGCCTGCGCGCTGCGCGCGGTCACCTCGGTCGACGGGATGACGGCGGATTACTACCCGTTCAGCCACGACTTCCTGTCCGAGACCGCGACGCGGATCATCAACGAGGTGCCGGGCATCAACCGGGTGACCTACGACATCACCTCGAAACCTCCGGGGACCATCGAGTGGGAGTGATCCACAAGGTCCTGCGGGGCCTCGAAAAGCAGGTGCTGCGGGGGCTTGGCAAGGGGCACGGGACCCGGTCCATCGGCGCCGAGATCGCCACCATCGCCCGCCTGCTGCCGCCGGGCCCAGTGAGGCTCTGCATCGACATCGGGGGCAACGTGGGCAATTACACCGCCGCGCTGCTGGCCGCCTACCCCGAGGCGCGCGTGGTGACGTTCGAACCTTCGGCGACCAACATCGACAAGCTGACCCGGCGCTTCACGGGCGATGCGCGCGTGACGCTGGTGCCTTGCGCGGTCAGCGACCGGGTGGGCGAGGCGCAGCTCTGGGCCGACACGCCCGGATCGGGGCTGGGCAGCCTGACGAAACGCGACCTGAGTTTCCGCAACCTCGACTTCGACGCCTCCGAGACCGTCCGGACCCTGCGGTTCGAGGAGTACTGGCGCGACGCGCTCGAGGCCGCGCCCATCGACATCCTGAAGCTGGACATCGAGGGGCATGAGCTGGACGCGCTGCGCGGCGCGGGCGCGGCCATCGCGCATGTGCGGGCGGTGCAGTTCGAATTCGGCGGCACCAACATCGACACCCGCACCTACTTCAAGGACTTCTGGGATTTCTTCACGCCCCGCGGCTTCGCCCTGCACCGGATCACGCCCTTCGGGCCGCTGCACATCGCGCGCTATTCCGAGCGCGAGGAAAGCTTCACCACCACGAACTACATCGCCGTGGCGAAAGGCGCTGCATGACCGCCCATCCGGCCGCACCGATCCCCGAGGCACGGCCGCAGGTCCTGAAGGCGGCGCTGTGGATGCTGGGCACGATCACGGCGTTTTCCTCGATGGCGGTTGCGGGCCGTGAACTGAGCGATACCCACGACACGTTCGAGATGATGATGTATCGCTCGTTCGTGGGGTTGATCGTCGTCGTCGCGGTGGTGACGCTGACCCGGCGCTGGGCCGAGGTGACGACGCGCTCGATGCCCTTGCAGATCGCGCGCAACGCGGCGCATTTCACCGGCCAGAACCTGTGGTTCTTCGCGGTCACCCTGATCCCGCTGGCGCAGGTCTTCGCGCTGGAATTCACCTTTCCGCTCTGGGTGCTGGTGCTCTCGCCGCTGATCCTGGGGGAACGGCTGACGCCGGTGCGGGCCTTCGCGGCCATCCTGGGCTTCATCGGCATCCTGATCGTCGCGCGCCCCTCGCCCGAGACGATCAATCCGGGCGTCATCGCGGCGGCGGCGAGCGCGATCTTCTTCGCGCTCTCGATCATGTTCACCCGCCGCCTGACGCGCACCGAGACCGTGGCCTGCATCCTGTTCTGGCTGACCTTCCTGCAGGCGATCATGGGCGTGATCGCGGTCTTCTGGGATGGCGCGGTGACCCTGCCCACGGCCCGGACCCTGCCCTGGCTGGTGCTGATCGGGCTGGCGGGCCTTGCCGCGCATTTCTGCATGACGAACGCGCTGGCCATCGCCCCCGCGACCGTGGTGATGCCCATCGACTTCATCCGGCTGCCTGCGATCGCGGTCATAGGCTTTCTGGTCTACGGCGAGGCGCTGGATGTCTGGATCCTTGTCGGCGCGCTGGTGATCTTCGCGGGCAACTACCTCAACATCTGGACGGAAACCCGCAGGAAACGGGTCGCCTGAGGCGGGGTGGCGGGCTAGGCCTTGCGCCATGACGGCACAGAAGGACATCTCTCTCAGGGCCTGGGCCGAACTGGTTCTGCTGGGCACGATCTGGGGCGCCTCGTTCCT
>SBFT01000301.1 GCA_006227805.1 Paracoccaceae bacterium | reverse complement strand
GCTGCAACTGAGCCGCGTGACACGATCCGGCGCGGCGGCCCTGCGTCGCCGCGCCCCTTCCCCGACCGATCCGAAGGACACCGATCCATGCTGGACACCGCCACTTCGCCCGAGACCGAAAGCCAGGTCGAGACCCTGCTCGAGGTCAGCAACATCGAGGTGATCTACAACCACGTGATCCTCGTGCTGAAAGGCGTGAGCCTGAAGGTGCCCAAGGGCGGCATCACGGCGCTTCTGGGCGGCAACGGGGCGGGCAAGACGACGACCCTGAAGGCGATTTCCAACCTGCTGCATTCCGAGCGCGGCGAAGTCACCAAGGGATACATCAAGTATCGCGGCGAGATGGTCCACAACAGCGACCCCGCCGAGCTGGTCAAGAAGGGCGTCATCCAGGTGATGGAGGGCCGCCACTGCTTCGAGCACCTGACCGTCGAGGAGAACCTGCTGACCGGCGCCTATACGCGGCGCGACGGCAAGGCCGAGGTGATGCAGGACCTGGAGATGGTCTATACCTATTTCCCCCGCCTGAAGGAGCGCCGCCGCAGCCAGGCGGGCTATACCTCGGGCGGAGAACAGCAGATGACGGCGATCGGCCGCGCGCTGATGTCGCGTCCCGAGACGATCCTTCTGGACGAGCCCTCGATGGGCCTCGCGCCGCAGCTGGTCGAGGAGATCTTCGGGATCGTCAAGAACCTCAACGAGAAGGAAGGCGTCACCTTCCTTCTGGCCGAACAGAACACCAACGTGGCCCTGCGCTTCGCCCATGTCGGCTATATCCTAGAATCGGGGCGCGTGGTGATGCAGGGCCCGGCGGCCGAACTGCGCGAGAACCAGGACGTGAAGGAATTCTACCTGGGCATGTCGGACGAGGGCCGCAAGTCCTTCCGCGACGTGCGCAGCTATCGCCGCCGCAAGCGTTGGCTGAGCTGAACCAGATCGGGCGCCCGCACGATCCGTGGCGGGCGAAGTGAGTGACATGCTGAAAAGACCCTTCTTCGACGATCTCGAGACCCGCAGCGCGGATGCGCGGGCCGCCGACATGGCGCGCCGTCTGCCCGAACAGATCGCCCGCGCCAAGACCGCGCCCGGCTATGCCGCGACGCTGGCGGATGTGGATCCCGCGGGCGTGACCGATCTGGCGGCGCTGTCGCGCCTGCCGGTCCTGCGCAAGTCCGACCTGTCCAAGGCGCAGGCCGCGAATGCCCCTTTCGGCGGCTTCACGACGAAACCGGCCAGCGGCTTTGCCCATGTCTTCCAGTCGCCCGGTCCGATCTACGAACCCGGCGGTATCGATCACGACTGGTGGCGGATGGGCCGGTTCCTCCATGCGGCGGGGATCGGCAAGGG
Organism: Paracoccaceae bacterium; assembly: GCA_006227805.1. Classification (GTDB taxonomy): domain Bacteria; phylum Pseudomonadota; class Alphaproteobacteria; order Rhodobacterales; family Rhodobacteraceae; genus JAGYKE01. The sequence goes on along the minus strand of SBFT01000301.1, from coordinate 11,354 downwards.
AGATGTCGTGCAGAACTGCTTCGGCTATCACCTGACCCCCGCAGGAATGATCTTCGAGAGCGGCGCGCGCGCCGTGGGGGCCGCCGTGCTGCCCGCCGGCACCGGCCAGACCGAGTTGCAGGTCGCGGCGGCGCGCGATGTCGGCGTCACGGCCTATTCCGGAACGCCCGATTACCTGAAGATCATCCTCGACAAGGCCGACGAGATGGGCGTGAGCCTGCGCATCACCAAGGCGGCCGTCGGCGGCGGCGCGCTGTTTCCCAGCCTGCGCGCCCATTACGCCGATCGCGGCATCACCTGCCTGCAATGCTATGCGACCGCGGATCTCGGCAACATCGCCTACGAAAGCCCGGCGATGGAGGGGATGATCGTCGATGAACATGTCATCGTCGAGATCGTCACGCCCGGCACCGGCGATCCCGTCGCGCCCGGCGAGGTGGGCGAGGTCGTCGTGACGACGCTGAACCCCGATTATCCGCTGATCCGTTTCGCCACGGGCGATCTGTCGGCGGTGCTGGAGGGGCAGAGCCCCTGCGGCCGCACCAACCTGCGGATCAGGGGCTGGATGGGCCGCGCCGACCAGACCACCAAGATCAAGGGCATGTTCGTGCGTCCCGAACAGGTGGCGCAACTGGTCGCCAGACATGCCGAGATCGTCAAGGCCCGCGTCATCGCCACCCGCGAGGGCGAGATGGACCGCATGACCGTGAAACTGGAAGCCACGGGCGGCGATCCGGCGGCCTTCGCCGCCTCGGTGGCCGAGGTGCTGAAACTGAAGGGCGCGGTCGAAGTCGTGGCGCCGGGCAGCCTGCCGAAGGATGGCCTCGTGATCGAGGATCAGCGCCGCTACGACTGACGGCGCCTGCGGCGGCGGCGGGACATGCGTATTTGGGACCAGAAAGAAGCAGGGCGTAGCCCGGTTTCCCTGGGTGCAGGAAATGCCCCTTCGACGCTTCTCAGGGGGTGCCGAGGATCGGGGTGAAGCCGCCGAAGATCATCCTCTGGCCATCGAAGGGCATCGGGTTCCGTTCGGGAGACATCCGCGGGTCGTCCATGATGCGGCGGAAGCCTTCGTCCCGTGTCGCCTTGTCAGGCCAGACGATCCAGGACAGGGCCACGATTTCGTCCGGTCCCGCCTTCACCGCCATCGGCATCGACGTCAGCTTGCCGTCAGGCACGTCATCGGCCCAGCATTCGACGATGTTCAGGGCGCCATGGTCCCTGAAGGCCTCATGCGAGAGGCGCGAGAACTCGGTATAGGCCTCTCGACTGTCCTTTGGGACGGCGGCGAGGAAGGCGTCGACATAGGCCATTGGCCGATCTCCTTGTCAGGCTGACTTTTTCCGATTCTCCGCGCAGCCTACTTGACTGATAAGTTGATATCAACATATTGCTCACATGCGTCCCGATCTGCCCATCGCCGTCACTCACGAAGTGCGCGACCGCTGTCTGTGCCTGCACCTTCAGCGGGCTGCCAGGGCCATCGCGCGGGTCTTCGACGAGGCGCTGAAACCCGTGGGGCTGAGCCATGGGCAGTATTCGCTGATGGTGGCGCTGAACCGGCCCGAGCCGCCACTCCTGGGCGAACTGGCCCGGTTCCTGGCCATGGACCGCACCACGCTGACCGCCAATCTCAAGCCGCTCGAGCGGCGCGGGCTGGTGTCGGTCGCGCCCGACGCCCGGGACCGCCGGGCGCGGCGGCTTTCCCTGACCGAAGCGGGGCAGGATGTGCTGGTGCGGGCGGTGCCGATCTGGCGGGCGACCCATGACCGGATCGACGCGGGCCTGGCGCGGGAAAGCCCCCGCGACCTGCGGGCCGAGTTGCGCCATGTCGCCTTCGCCCTGCCGCGCGGTCCGGAGGCCTAGGTCGAATTCGCGCTGGATATCCAGGGGAAAAGCCTGGATAAACCGGGCCGTCAGGACAGTTCGGAAGGCGATCCGGTGGCGGATGTGACGGCGGACAAGGCGGCGGGGGCGGCACCTGGGGCGCGGCATGTCTCGCGCACGGGTGCGGGCGCGCTGATGGTCTTGTCCGGCCTCATCGCGCTGGCCTGCGTCCTGCCGATGCTGGCCGTGACCCTGGCGGCGCTGACCGGAGGGACCGACACCGTCATCCATCTGATGCAGACAGTCTTGCCGCGCTATGCCGGGGCGACGCTGGCGCTGGTCGTCCTTGTGGGATGCGGCACCTTCCTGGTGGGGGTGGGCGCGGCCTGGCTGGTGACGATGACGCGCTTTCCCGGCGTGCGCCTGTTCGAGGTGATGCTGGTCCTGCCGCTGGCCTTTCCGGCCTATGTGCTGGCCTATGCCTATACCCATGTGCTGGACCATCCCGGCATCGTCCAGAGCACGCTGCGCGATGTCACCGGCTGGGGTCCGCGCGACTACTGGTTCCCCGAGATCCGTTCGCTCGGCGGGGCGGCGGTCATGCTGATCCTGGTCCTCTATCCTTATGTCTACCTGCTGGCGCGGGCCGCCTTCCTCCAGCAGAGCGCGACCGGGTTCCTGGCCGCGCGCGCGCTGGGCAAGGGACCCTGGGAAGCCTTCCTGCGGGTCAGCCTGCCGATGGCGCGGCCCGCGATCGCGGGCGGCATCCTGCTGGCGGTGATGGAGACGATCGCGGATTTCGGGACGGTCGCCTATTTCGGGGTGCAGACGCTGGCGACGGGGATCTACTCCAGCTGGTTTTCTCTGGCCGATCGTGCGGCGGCGGCGCAACTGGCGCTGTGCCTTCTGAGTTTCGCCTTGCTGCTGGCGATCCTGGAACGCTACCAGCGCGGCGGCGCGCAGTATCACAACACCGGCAAGCAGCGGGTCACGATGCCGCCTGCCCAGCTGACGGGATGGCGGTCGCTGGCGGCGATGGTGCTCTGCGCGCTGCCGGTGATCCTGGGCTGCCTGTTGCCGGCGGTGATCCTGCTGGCGATGGGGCTGGGGTCGGAACAGGACCTGACCAGCCGCCGCTACATGGGCTTCATCCGCAATTCGCTGACGCTGGCGGCCTCGGCGGCCGTCCTGACGGTGCTGGCGGCGGTGGTCGTGGGCTATGTCCAGCGGCTGCGGCCCGGACGGCTGAGCCATGCGACAGGCTACCTGGCGCGGCTGGGCTATGCGGTGCCGGGCGGCGTGATCGCCGTGGGACTTCTGGTGCCGTTCGCGGCCTTCGACAATGCGCTGGATGCCTTCATGCGTGCGCGCTTCGATGTCTCGACCGGCCTTCTGGTGACCGGGTCGATCTGGCTGCTGGTGGGGGCCTACATGGTGCGCTTCCTGGCGGCGGCGCTGGGCGCCTACGAGGGTGGACAGGCGACGGTCCATGCCAACATGGACGCCGCCGCGCGGTCGCTGGGGCAGACGCCCTTCGGCACGCTGCGCCGGGTGCATCTGCCGATCCTGACGCCCAGCCTGCTGACGGCCCTGCTGATCGTCTTCGTCGACGTGATGAAGGAGCTGCCCGCGACGCTGATCATGCGGCCCTTCAACTTCGACACGCTGGCGGTGCAGGCCTTTCGGCTGGCCAGCGACGAAAGGCTGGAGGGCGCGGCCGTGCCGTCGCTGGTGATCGTGGCGGTGGGGCTCTTGCCGGTGATCCTGATCTGCCGCCAGGTCGGGCGGCGGCGCTGAGCGGTCAGGCGGACCACCAGGCCTCGATCTGGTCGCGGCTGACGCGATCCGCGGGCCCGAGGCCGACCAGCCGTGTGCGGTCGGTCTCGGCGCGCCTCGCCTCGACGTATCGGCCCACGACCTGCACTTCGCAGCCGCCGTCATCTGTCAGAACGAAACCCTTGAGCCGGTAGAGGCCCTCGGGCCGCGCCGACAGCTTGTCCACCAGGGCGGCGCGGCTGACCTGCCGCGCGCTTTCGTGCGACCAGGCGGCATAGGCCGGGTGCGCCGCGGGCTGCGGGCCTTTCGGCAGGGGGATCGTTCCGAAGAGAAGCGGCGCCAGCGGGCCGTCGTCCAGCACGCGGGGGCCGCGGGCCTTGAGGCGGGCGAAATGCCCGCCAAGCCCGGGGTCGATGCGGTCCGTCTTGGTCACCAGCACCAGGTCGGCGGCACTGATCTGCTGGCCAACCTGGGCCGCGATCAGGTCGTCGGCCAGCAGTCCGGGCGCGTTCAGGCCATCGACCAGCGTGACGATCCCGGCATAGGACATCTCGGGTTCCGCGATCGCGGCCCGGGCGATGGAAGCGGGGTCCGCAACGCCAGAGGCTTCGACAACCAGGTGATCGGGGCGCGGCCTGCGGTCCAGCGCGTCGCCCAGCGCCATGAAGAGATCGGCGCCCATCGTGCAGCAGACGCAGCCGTTCTGCAGGGCGATCGTATCCTCGGTCCGGCTTTGCAGCAGATCGGCGTCGATGTTGATCGCGCCGAAATCGTTGACCAGGATCATCAGGCGCAGGCCGTGATCCTCGGCCAGGAGGCGATTGACCAGCGTGGTCTTGCCCGCGCCCAGATAGCCCGAGATCACGGTCATCGGAAGCGGGGTCATGACAGGTTCAGCCGCCCCCCGAACACGGTTCCGAGAACCGGCACGTCCTTCAGGTGGGCCGGGTCGACCATCGTCGGATCCGCGCCCAGGATGGCGAAATCGGCGCGCTTGCCGGTCTCGATGCTGCCGATCTCGGCATCCAGTTTCAGCGTGTAGGCCGCGCCCAGCGTGATCAGGCGCAGCGCCTCCTCGACGGTGATGCGCTGTTCGGGACCGAGGCACCGACCCGACATGGTGCGGCGGTTCACGGCGGCCCAGGCCGTGAAGAGCGGCGCCATCGGCGTCACCGGCGCATCCGAATGGATCGCCACGCGCACGCCCTCGTCCAGCGCGCTGCGCACCGCGTCCATGCGGCTCGCACGGTCTTCGCCGATGGTCAGGGCCACGTGCTGGTCGCCGAAATACCAGATGTGATTGGCGAAGATGTTGGTGCAGGCGCCCAGGGCCGCGGCACGGCGGAACTGGTCGGGGCCCATCATCTGGCAGTGCTGCAGCACATGGCGCGCGTCGGGCCAGGGATGCTTGCGCGCCGCCGCTTCGAGAGCGGCAAGCGAGACATCGGAAGCCTCGTCGCCATTGACGTGGATATGCATCTGGATACCTTCGCGCTGCATCGCCTCGCAGAGCGCGAAGATCGTCTCGGGCGGCGTGTTCCAGATGCCGTTGGGCTGGCCGCCGACATAGCCCGGCCACTTGACGCGCGCGGTCCAGCCCTGGATCGAGCCATCGGTCATCAGCTTGACCGCGCCCAGGCGCAGCTTGTCGGTCGCGCGCGCGGCCAGGCGTCTGGCCTTGGCGGCGATCTCGTCCGGGCTGCCGCCGATGGCCCCCAGCGCGGGCACGATGCGCAGGCAGAAGTCATCCGCCCCGGTCGCGGCCAGCGCGGTGCCGAGGTCTTCTTCCTCCATCGTCGAGAAGAGGTCGGTGACGGTGGTCACCCCCGCCAGCCGGCAGACATCGGCATAGGCCCGGATCGAGGACGCCGTCTGGCTCAGCCCGCGGAAATCCATGCCCACCCGGCGCATGACCGGGAACATCGCGGCCATTTCCTGCAATTCGCCCGTGGGTTCGCCATCCGCGCCCTTCACCACGCCTTCGGCATTGGTGTCGCGCCCATAGCCCGCCATCGCCAGCGCGGCCGAGTTCACGCACATCAGGTGGAAGTTCGAGAACATGATCGCCACCGGCCGGTCCGCCGCGATCCGGTCGAGGTGGTGCCGGTTCAGCCGTTCCGAGGACAGGAAGATCGGGTCGAACCCCCAGCCGATCAGCGGCGCACCGGGCGGCAGGGCCGCAGCCTGCGCCGACAGGCGCGCGACCACCGCCTCGATGTCGGTCATGCCCTTGTGCAGCTTGCCGTCCGGGTCGATCCGGTCGTGATAGCCGGCATAGGCGAAGGTCCACATCGCACCCGCCATCATGTGGGCATGGCCTTCGACGAAGCCCGGCATGAGGACGGTATCCTTCAGGCTGTCGTCATGGGTGACCTCGCCCCATTGATCCGCGCAATCGGCGCCGCCGACGGCAAGGATGCGGCCATCGCGCACCGCCACATGGGTGGCGCGGGGGCGGCTGGGGTCCATCGTCAGGATGGTCTGGGCGGAAAAAACGGTGATCGAGCTCATGCGCGTCTCCCTGGCTGGTCTCAGGGGTAACGCAGGCCGGTCGCTTCACAAAGCAAATAAACCGGGTGACGGCTAAGCGACACCGCGCAAGACAAAAGCCCCCATGCGGATGGCATGGGGGCAGGAGGTCGCGCAGGAAGCCCGCGCGAGGGGGAGGATCACCAGTCCGACGGACCCTTGTCGGCGAAGGCGTTCACCAGGAAGTCGATGAAGGCGCGCACCTTGGGCTGGGTGAACCGGCCCGGCGGATAGACGGCGTAGATGCCCTGCGTCTCGACCGGCAGTTCCGGGATCACGTCCTGCACCAGGCCTTTCGACATGGCGTCGGAATAGAGGAAGCTGGGCAGATAGGCGATGCCCAGGCCCGCGATGGCGGCGTTCAGCAGCGATTGCCCGTCATTGACGCTCAGCCAGCCCGCGGTCCGGATCTGCCGTTTCTCGCCCGAAGGCGCCGTGATCTTCCAGACATTGCCCGAGGCCTGGTTGGAATAGTGCAGCAGCTTGTGATCGTTCAGATCGTCGATCTTCTGGGGCCGCCCGAATTTCTGGAAATAGATCGGGCTGGCGATCATGCGCTTGGTCGTCTCGGTCAACTTGCGGGCGCGCAGCGTGCTGTCCTCCAGCTCGCCGATGCGCACGGCCATGTCGAACCCTTCCGAGATCAGTTCGACATAGCGGTTGTTCAGCACCATGTTGACGGTGATGTCGGGGAATTCCTCGAGGAAGTTCGACAGGATCGGCGACAGGTGATTGACGCCGAAATCTGTGGCGACCGAGATGCGCAAAAGGCCGGACGGCGCGCTCTGCATCGAGGTGACCAGTGCATCCGCCTCGCCCGCGTCGTTCAGGACGCGACGGGCGCGGTCGTAATAAGCCAGGCCGATTTCGGTCGGCGAGACGCGGCGCGTGGTGCGGTTGAGAAGACGCGCGCCAAGACGGGCCTCGAGGCTGGACACGTGCTTCGACACGGCCGATTTGGAAATGCCCATCTTCTTGGCCGCGTCCGTGAAGCCGCCCTGGTCCACCACCGTGGCGAAGGCTTCCATTTCGGTCAGTCTGTCCATTCCGTGATCCCTTGTGGGTCCTGTTCTTCCGGGGATCATGTATCGGATGCAATCTGGGCGAGAACGCGGCGCAGGTGGGATAATATCGGGGTTTCACCAAGATCGTTGAGAGGCGGGAAACGGGGAAACAGCCCGTTTCCCGCCCCGGCGGTCCCGCCGGAACGGTGCCCGAGCCCCGCCGGAGGGGATCAGAGCCGTGCCGCCAGCCGCGTGCCCTGGTCGATGGCGCGCTTCGCGTCGAGTTCCGAGGCCACGTCGGCGCCGCCGATCACATGGGCCGCGATGCCCCGCGCCGCCAGGTCGTCGGCCAGGCTGCGCAACGGTTCCTGGCCCGCGCACAGCACGATCGTGTCGGCCTCGATCAGGGTGGGGTTCTCGCGCGCGGCGCCGAAGGTCACGTGCAGGCCCTTTTCGTCGATGCGTTCGTAATTCACGCCGCCGACGAAATCGACGTTCTTCATCGCCAGTGCCGCGCGGTGGATCCAGCCCGTGGTCTTGCCCAGCCGCTTTCCGTGCTTTTCGGCCTTGCGCTGCAACAGCGTCACCTGGCGCGCGGGCGCGTCCGGCTGCGGGCCTTCGGGCGCGAGGCCCCCACGATGGGCTGCGGGGTCGGCGACGCCCCATTCGCGCATCCAGTCGGGCAGGCTTTCCGTCGGGCTGTGCCCCTCGTGGACCAGGAATTCCGACACGTCGAAGCCGATGCCGCCCGCGCCCACCACGGCGACGCGCCGTCCCACGGGCTTCCTGCCCGCCAGCACGTCGATATAGCTCAGCACGTTCGGCCCGTCCTGGCCGGGGATGCCGGGATCGCGGGGCAGGACGCCCGTGGCGACGATGACCTCGTCGAAGCCCGTCAGCATGTCGGCACTGACCTGCGTGTTCAGGCGCACCTCGATCCCCATCTCGTCCATCATGGTGCGATACCAGTCGACGAAGCCGTGGAACTCCTCCTTCCCGGGGATCTGCTTGGCCATGTTCAGCTGGCCGCCGATCTCGCCCGCCTTGTCGAAGACGGTCACCTTGTGGCCGCGTTCCGCGCAGGTCATCGCGGTCGACAGACCCGCCGGTCCCGCGCCGACGATGGCGACGGATTTCGGTGTCGCGACCTTCTCGATGACCAGTTCCGTCTCGTGGCAGGCACGCGGGTTCACCAGGCACGAGGTCAGCTTGCCCGAGAAGGTGTGGTCGAGGCAGGCCTGGTTGCAGGCGATGCAGGGCGCGATCTGAGCCGCCTTGCCTTCGATGGACTTGCGCACGAAATGCGCGTCGGCCAGCAGGGGACGCGCCATCGACACCATGTCGGCGCAGCCTTCGGCCAGCACCTGTTCCGCGACCTCGGGCGTGTTGATCCGGTTCGAGGTGATGACCGGGATCGAGACATGGCCCATAAGCTTCTGCGTCACCCAGGCGAAGGCGCGGCGGGGCACCGAGGTGGCGATGGTGGGCACGCGCGCCTCGTGCCAACCGATGCCGGTGTTGATGATGGTGGCGCCGGCCTTCTCGATCTCCTGCGCCAGGCGGATGACCTCTTCCGTCGTCGATCCGTTCGGGACAAGGTCGATCATCGACAGCCGGTAGATGATGATGAAGTCGGGGCCCACCGCCGCGCGCGTGCGGCGCACGACCTCGATGGGCAGGCGGATGCGGTTCTCGTAGGACCCGCCCCAGCGATCGCTGCGCCTGTTGGTATGGGTCACGATGAACTGGTTGATGAAATAGCCTTCCGACCCCATGATCTCGACCCCGTCATAGCCCGCCTCGCGTGCGAGGACGGCGGCGTTGACGATGTCGGCGATCTGCTTCTCGATCCCGTCCTCGTCCAGCTCGGTCGGCGGGAAGGGCGAGATCGGCGACTTGATGGCCGAGGGCGCCACGCATTTGGGACCGTAGGCGTAGCGGCCCGCATGCAGGATCTGCATCGCGATCTTGCCGCCTGCCTCATGCACGCGCGCGGTCACGATGGAATGGTTCTGCACGTCCTGCGCCGTCGTCATCATCGCGGCCCCCGGCAGGACCGAGCCTTCCAGGTTCGGACCGATGCCGCCCGTCACCATCAGCGCCACCTCGCCGCGGGCGCGTTCGGCATAGAATTCCGCGACGCGGTTCCAGTCGCGGGTCTCCTCCAGCCCGGTATGCATCGACCCCATCAGGACGCGGTTCTTCAGCGTGGTGAAGCCCAGGTCCAGGGGCGCCAGAAGGTGGGGGTATCGGGTCATCTGTCTCTCTCCCTGCCAGTGCGGGGAAGATCACCGGAAGCACGGCGTTTGTCACGCGCAACGCGGCGTCAGGGCACGGCTGGGGGGCTCTGCCCGTCGCCCATCGGGCTCGCGCCTATGGCGCCGCACCGGGCGAGCCGCCGGGATAGTGCGGGCTGGAGGCAGGCGTGCACCTGCTCTCATCTTCCTCTCGCCTGAAATATCCCGGGGGTGAGGCCCGAAGGGCCGAGGGGGCAGAGCCCCCTTGCCGCGCCATCCCAAAGAAAAAACCCGGGCGCGGACGCCCGGGCAAGGTTCAAGGCTGATGGAAGGAGATATCAGCCCTTGGAGAATTCCGGATAGGCCTCCATGCCCAGTTCGGACATGTCCAGACCGCGGATCTCGTCCTCTTCGTCGACGCGGATGCCCATCGTCGCCTTCAGGATGACCCAGACCACGGCCGAGGTGACGACCACGAAGAGACCGATCACGACGATGCCGGTGACCTGGCCCATCAGCGTGGCTTCGCCATGGTAGCCGCCGGTCAGGACAACGGCGAGCGTGCCCCAGATGCCGGCGAACAGGTGCACCGGGATCGCGCCCACGACGTCGTCGATCTTCATCTTGTCCAGCATCGGGACCGAGAAGACCACGATGACGCCGCCGATCCCGCCGATGATCGTCGCCAGACCCAGCGTCGGGGCGAGCGGTTCGGCGGTGATCGAGACCAGGCCCGCCAGAGCGCCGTTCAGCACCATGGTCAGGTCGGACTTCTTGTAGAGGATCTGCGTCAGGATCAGGGCCACGAGCGCGCCGCCTGCCGCGGCCGCGTTGGTGTTGGCCATGACGCGGCCGATGTCGGCGATGTCACCCACGGTGCCCATGGCCAGCTGCGAGCCGCCGTTGAAGCCGAACCAGCCCATCCACAGGATGAACGTGCCGAGCGTCGCCAGCGCCAGGTTGGAACCGGGCATCGGAACCACCTTGCCGTCCTTGTACTTGCCGATGCGCGGGCCGAGGATGATGGCGCCGGTCAGGGCCGCCCAGCCGCCGACCGAATGGACGATCGTCGAGCCTGCGAAGTCCGAGAAGCCGAACTGGCTGTCGAGGAAACCTCCGCCCCAGTCCCACGACGCCTGCAGCGGGTAGATGATGCCCGTCAGCACGGCGACGAAGATCAGGAAGGGCCACAGCTTGATGCGCTCGGCCAGCGTGCCCGAGACGATCGACGCGGTGGCCGCGCAGAACATCAGCTGAAAGAAGTAGTCGGTCGATGTCGCCGCATAGGAATAGTCGTCGAGCGCGTCCGAGCCGACGCCGACCGCCTCGAGGATCGCGACGCCGATGACACCGGACAGGTAGCCGCCGGTCTCGTCCGAGCCGATCATCCAGGTGCCGAGCGGATACATCAGGTTGTAGCCGATCAGGTAATACATGATCGCGGCGAGCGAGAAGAGCGCGATGTTCTTGGTCAGCTGCATCGTCACGTTCTTGGACCGGACAAGCCCGGCTTCGAGCATCGCAAAGCCCGCCGCCATCCAGAACACCAGGAACCCGCCGACCACGAACAGCAGCGACGTGAGGATGAAGGACGTGTCGGTCGCGGCGTTGACGCCCGCAACGGGCGCGTCCTCGGCCAGGGCCAGGCCGGGCAATGCCACGAGAGCGGCGGCCGGCAGCAAAGTCTTGAGTAGTTTCATGTCTCCGTTTCCCTTCGGGTTGCGCCGCGTCAGAGAGCGTCGTCGTTGGTTTCGCCGGTGCGCACCCGCACGGCCTGGCTCACGTCGAGCACGAAAATCTTGCCGTCGCCGATCTTGCCGGTCTGGGCGGTCCTTGCGATGGTCTCGACCACCTGGTCGGCCATGGCATCGGCCACGACGATCTCGAGCTTGACCTTCGGCACGAAGTTCACCGCGTATTCCGCTCCGCGGTAGATTTCGGTGTGTCCGGACTGCGAGCCGAAGCCCTTGATCTCGGTCAC
>SBFT01000349.1 GCA_006227805.1 Paracoccaceae bacterium | reverse complement strand
GTATAGGGATAGCCGTTCTTCGCGTTCGCCGCCCCCATGTCGCGCAGGTCGAAGAAGGCGCGCGGCAGGCGCGCGGTCTCCGCCGCCGCCATCGCGCGGTCGCTGACCGCCAGGATCGCCAGCCCCGCAGGCAGCATGAAGCCCTTCTGCGATCCCGTCACCGCGATGTCGATGCCCCACTCGTCGAACCGGAAATCCATCGACCCGATGGAGGACACGCCATCCACGAAGAACAGCGCGGGGTGTTTCGCCGCCCGGATCGCCGCCCCGATGGCCGCGATGTCCGACACGACGCCGGTGGCGGTTTCGTTATGCGTCGCAAGGACCGCCTTGATCCGGTGTCCCGTGTCCGCGGCCAGCGCCGCGCCATAGGCCTCGGCCGACAATCCGTCGCCCCAGGCGGTCTCGATCACCTCGACCTTCAGGCCCAGCTTCTCGCACATGCCGATCCAGCGATGCGAGAACATCCCGTTGCGTGCCGCCAGGACCGTGTCCCCGGGCGAGAGCGTGTTCGACAGCGCCGTCTCCCAGCCCCCGGTGCCCGAGGCCGGGAAGACGAAGACATGTGCGCCTTCGCTCTTCATGACGCGGCGCACGCCCGCCAGTGCGGGCTGGAGGATCTCGGCGAAAAGGCCCGAGCGATGGTCCAGCGTCGGCATGTCGCAGGCCCGGCGCACCGCTTCGGGAATGTTCGTCGGTCCGGGAATGAACACGGGGTTCTGGAAACTCATGGCCCTCTCCTCCTTGGGGATGCCCTGCACCCTAGCGCCACGCGCCGGCGAAGGAAATTTTTTTGAAAACATTTTTCAGACAGGGTGTCGGATGAATAAGTCAAGCCTTGTCAAGGGCTTGGATTTTTTCATATGATGAATGATATTTTCATAAACTGGGAATCACCTGGATGAACCAGATGCCCGCGACACCATCCGGCACCCGCCGCACGCGCGGGCGGCCCCGCGACTGGGACGACAAGACCGACCAGAACACGATCAAGTCGCTCGACCGCGCGATGGAGGTGTTCGAGCATCTGTCGACCACGCAAGGCGCCGCCCTCTCGACCCTGGCCAGCGATCTCGGCCAGTCGCCCGCCACGGTCTATCGCATCCTCGTGACGCTGGAAGGGCGCGGCCTGGTCGAATTCGACGCCACCGACCAGGTCTGGCATATCGGCCCGCGCGCCTTCGTCATCGGCGCGCGCTACCTGCGGCGCACCTCGCTTGTGGAACGCGCGCGGCCCATCATGCGCGCGCTGATGCAGGCCACGGGCGAGACCGCGAATCTCGGGATCCGGCGCGGCGGCGACGTGCTGTTTCTCAGCCAGGTCGAAACCCATGAAAGCATCCGCGCCTTCTTCCCGCCCGGAACGCTGTCGCCGCTGCACGCCTCCGGCATCGGCAAGGCGCTGCTGGCCGAGATGGCCGAGGACCAGCTGGCCGGTTTCCTGCGCGACGCGCCCCTTCAGGGCTTCACCCGGCACACGACCACCACGCCAGAGGCCGTGCGCGCCGAAGTCGCCGCCACCCGGGCGCGCGGCTATGCCTTCGACGCCGAGGAAAAGACCCTGGGAATGCGCTGCATCGCGGCCCCCGTCTTCGACTACAACGGCGAGGCGGTGGCGGGCATCTCGGTCTCGGGGCCCGTCAGCCGGGTGGCCGACGACCAGATCGCGCGGCTCAGCGCGGCGGTCACCGATGCGGCGCGCGCCCTGACCCAGGCGATCGGCGGCGCGCCCCGCGCCCCCGTCTCAGCCCAGCCCTAGGGGCATGTGGCGGTTGACATCCTTGTAGAGGAGATAGCGGAACGGCCCCGGCCCACCGGCATAGCAGGCCTGCGGGCAGAAGGCGCGCAACCACATGTAATCGCCGGCCTCGACCTCGACCCAGTCCTGGTTCAGCCGGTAGACCGCCTTGCCCTCCAGCACGTAAAGCCCGTGTTCCATCACATGCGTCTCGGCGAAGGGGATCACGGCGCCGGGCAGCAGCGTGACGATGTTCAGATGCATGTCGTGGCGCAGATCGTCGGGATCGACGAAGCGCGTCGTGGCCCAGCGGCCGTCCGTCCCGGGCATCGAGACCGGGCTCACCGCCCTGTCATGCGAGAGGACCGGATCGGGCCGGGCCAGCCCCTCGACCGCCTGATAGGCCTTGCGCACCCAATGGAACCGCAGGGCACCCTCGCCAGTGCCGTGCAGGCTCCAGGCGGTCCCCGCGGGGATATAGGCATAGCTGCCCGCCGTCAGGTCATGCGCCGCCCCCTCCAGCACCAGCCGCCCGGTGCCCTCGACCACGAAGAGAGCGCCTTGCGCGCCCGGATCGGTCTCGGGCCGGTCCGACCCGCCGCCGGGCGCGACCTCCATTACGTAATGCGAGAAGGTCTCGGCAAAGCCCGTCAGGGGGCGCGCCAGGACCCAGAGGCGCGTGTCCTCCCAGAACGGCAGCCTGCTGGCGGTGATGTCGCGCATCGTGCCCTTCGGGATCACGGCATAGGCGGTGGTGAACATCGCGCGGTCGGTCAGCAGCTGGTCCTGACCCGGATGGCCGCCTTTCGGCGCGAAATAGCTGGACGACATCGTCGGACCTCTCCTCGGGATCGCTTCGCCGCCACTATGCGCGCAAGGCCCGTGCCGCGCCATGATCCGCGCGCCGACAGGTCCTTTCGGCAAAAGGCGATAATCGCGCAAGAAAGAACCGGCGCGGGTGCCCGCGCCGGTTCCTGCCGCAGCCGGATGATCTGTCCGAGGGGTCAGATCCGAAGGAAGGGCTGCGCGATCCTGGGCAGAAGCGACTTGAACTTCAGCGGTGCGTCCGTGACCGCCAGGCAGATGCAATCCTCGCCGATATCGGCGACCGGCGTGTGATCCAGGTCCTCGGTCGCGATTTCCACGTCGCCGCGCCCGAAACGTTCGCCGTCATCGACGAAGGCGCCTTGCAGGACCATCGTCATCTCCAGCCCGCCATGGCCGTGATCCGGCATCGCCGCGCCCGCCGGGATCAGCAGAAGCCGCGCCGAGGCGTCGGGCGACGTCTGCAGGATCGCCTGCTTGACGCCGAGCCCGGCCGAGCGCCAGCGGATCGCCTCCAGATCGCCGCCGATGTAATCCTGCAGCGGCTTCGGCAGGACGCCGGGCTTGCGCGGGGCGGGGGCCGCCCCGTCCATCGGGCCGCCCGCGATCAGCGCCAGCGTCGCGGCCAGCGCATCGTCCTTCATCGGCGCCGCATCGGCGCAGGTCTCGTCCAGCACGGCTCCGCCGACGCTGTCGAAGGCCGCCAGCCGCGCACGGCATTCATCGCAGAGCGACACATGCGCTGCCACCATCAGGTTGAACGCCTCGGGCAGCGACCCCGCCGAATAGCCCATCAGGATCTCGTCCGTCAGATGATGCTTTATGTTGGCCATCTTGCTTACTCACTTCATCTCGTGGCGGAGCCTGTCCAGCGCCAACCTAATCCGCGATTTGATCGTGCCCAGGGGCAGTCCGGTCTCGGCGGCGATCTCGCTGTGGCTGAGATCGCCGAAATAAGCCCGTTCGATCAGTTCCCTCTGCGCCGCGGGCAACCGGGTCAGTGCCTGGCGCAGCTGTTCGCTCTCCTGTTGCAGCGCCAGGACATCGTCCTGCGCCGGTTCCGCCTCGGGTCCCCAGGGCAGATCCTCGGGCTCGGGCCGTTTCTGCTTGCGCAGAAGGTCGATCTTGCGGTTCCGGGCGATGGTGAAGATCCATGTCGCCACCGAGGCCCGCGCGGGATCGAACAAATGCGCCTTGTGCCACAGGGTGGCCATGACGTCCTGCGCGCATTCCTCGGCCAGCGTCGCGTCCGATCCCGACTTCATCAGGAACCCCTTGATGCGCGGGGCGAAATACCCGAACAGCTCGGCGAAGGCTGCCTGGTCCCGATGGTCGCGGACGCGCTCGATCTGGTCCAGCCAGTCATTGCGTGCGGTCTGCTCGTTGCTGGTCACCGAAGAACGTCCCAATTGCGCGCCGGAAGCGGGTCTGCCCCGGCTTACGCGTTCCGCAAGGGTCTGATCAACAGCGATCAACATGGGTCTTCTACGCGGCGTGTCTGTGACCGGATCACTCCAGCCCCGGGATTTCTTTTGCATCCGATTGCATCCCACCTGCGTAAGCATCATCAGGACGGGACAGTCGGAACCAGGAAAGACAGAATTCATGCCATTTGAAATCGGCTCGGGCGCTCCCCGGAAGATCGCGGTCATCGGGGCAGGCATCTCGGGGATGGGCGCGGCGCACAGGCTGGGCGACGCCCACCGCGTGACGCTCTTCGAAGCGGAAGGCCGCCTGGGCGGCCACGCCCGCACCATCGTCGCGGGCAGGCGCGGCGACCAGCCGGTCGATACCGGGTTCATCGTCTTCAACTACGCCAACTACCCGCACCTGGCGGCGCTTTTCGCCGAACTGGACGTGCCGGTGGTGAAAAGCAACATGAGCTTCGGCGCCTCGATCGGCGGCGGCGCGCTGGAATACGGCCTGCATTCGCTGGACGCGCTGTTTGCCCAGCGCGCGAACCTGGCGCGGCCCGCCTTCCTGCGCATGGTCCGCGACATCCTGCGCTTCAACAAGTCGGGCCTTGCGCTGTCGAAGGCCAATCCCGACCTCTCCATCGGGGAATTCCTCGACCTGATGAAGCTGGGACCCTGGTTCCGCGACCATTACCTCGCGCCGTTCTCGGGCGCGATCTGGTCGACGCCGACCGAAAAGATCATGGATTTCCCGGCCTATGCCATGATGCAGTTCTTCGAGAACCACGCCCTTCTGAACACCACCGGCCAGCATCAGTGGTACACGGTGCAGGGCGGTTCGGTCGAATATGTCCGCCGGGTCGAGGCGTCGCTGCGC
>SBFT01000209.1 GCA_006227805.1 Paracoccaceae bacterium | reverse complement strand
TATTCTGTCAACGTATTGATTAATATAGTTTATTTACTGATCTTTTCCCATGTGCCGCGGTTTTGTCAACATTCGGACGGACTGGGGAAGACTCCGGGGAGGATGCGTTAATCCACAGAAGGTCATGGGCCTACAGCATCATCATCCTTTTTTCTTTTATCCATTTATTGATAAGGGAAGGGCAGACCAGACAGCGCGTGATGTGAATGACCGATCTGCTTTCCGACCTTTACCCCTGGACCAAGAGTCTGCACATCATATCGGTGATCGCCTGGATGGCAGGCTTGTTCTATCTGCCGAGGCTATACGTCTATCACGTCGAGAAAGGTGAAAGCCTCTCGGGTTTGCCCGAGTTGTTTCAGGTGATGGAACGTCGCCTTCTGAAGGCGATCATGAACCCGTCGATGATCGCCACGTGGGTATTCGGGCTTTGCCTGGTCTTCACGCCCGGGATCGTCGATTGGGGCATGGTCTGGCCCTGGGTCAAGGCGGCGTCCGTTCTGGGAATGACCTGGTTCCACCACTGGCTGGGATTGCGGCGCAAGGATCTGATGAACGGCACCAACACGGTGACGGGCAGGCAATACCGCATGATGAACGAAGTCCCGACGATCCTGATGATTGTCATCGTGTTCTCGGTCATCTTCAAGTTCTGACGGGTTTGACAGGACGCCCGGGGGCGACTATCTAGGCGCCACGGGCCCGTCCGGGCCATGTGCCTTCCTAATTGCATGACATGACGCATCCGTCCGCGATCGGGGATGCCGCACAGGATCATTTCCATGAACGTCGAAAAACTCACCCTGTCCTACCTGAAGGCCAAGAGCCCGAAGGACCTTCTGGCCATGGCGGAAGACCTCGAGATCGAGAACGCCTCGACCATGCGCAAGGGCGAGATGATGTTCCAGATCCTGCGCGAGCGCGCTGACGAGGGTTGGGAAATCTCGGGCGATGGCGTGCTGGAAGTGCTGCAGGACGGTTTCGGCTTCCTGCGCTCGCCCGAGGCGAACTATCTGCCCGGTCCTGACGACATCTACGTATCACCGGACATGATCCGCCAATATTCGCTGCGCACCGGCGACACGATCGACGGGTCGATCAAGGCGCCGGACGAGAACGAGCGTTACTTCGCACTGACCAATGTCACCTCGATCAATTTCGAGGATCCCGAGAAGGCGCGCCACAAGATCGCCTTCGACAACCTGACGCCGCTCTACCCCGACCAGCGGCTGAAGATGGAAATCGAGGATCCGACGATCAAGGACCGGTCGGCCCGCATCATCGACCTGGTCGCGCCCATCGGGAAGGGGCAGCGGTCGCTGATCGTCGCGCCGCCGCGGACCGGCAAGACGGTCCTGTTGCAGAACATCGCCCATTCCATCGAGACCAATCACCCCGAATGCTATCTGATCGTGCTGCTGATCGACGAGCGGCCGGAAGAAGTGACGGACATGCAGCGCTCGGTGAAAGGTGAGGTGATTTCGTCGACGTTCGATGAACCCGCCACGCGCCACGTCGCGGTGTCGGAAATGGTGATCGAGAAGGCCAAGCGCCTGGTCGAGCATAAGCGAGATGTTGTTATTCTTCTTGATTCGATCACAAGACTTGGTAGAGCGTTCAACACGGTCGTGCCGTCGTCCGGCAAGGTCTTGACGGGTGGCGTGGACGCCAACGCCCTGCAACGCCCCAAGCGGTTCTTCGGTGCCGCGCGAAACATCGAGGAAGGTGGGTCGCTTACGATCATCGCCACCGCGCTGATCGACACCGGCAGCCGCATGGACGAGGTCATCTTCGAGGAATTCAAGGGCACAGGTAACAGCGAGATCGTTCTGGACCGCAAGATCGCCGACAAGCGTGTCTTCCCCGCCATCGACATCCTCAAGTCCGGAACGCGGAAGGAAGATCTTCTGGTCAACAAGGTCGATCTCCAGAAGACTTTTGTGCTGCGCCGGATTCTGAACCCGATGGGGACGACCGACGCGATCGAGTTCCTGATCTCGAAATTGAAACAGACGAAATCGAATGCGGACTTCTTCGATTCGATGAACACCTGACGCGGCGCCTGCCGTCCCAAGGCCGATCCGATGGATACGATTTTCGCACTGGCTTCTGCGCAAGGGAAGGCCGGAGTCGCGGTTGTCCGCGTCTCGGGGCCCGGGGCGCATGCCGCGGGTCACGCGCTGGCGGGAAGGTTGCCGGCGCCGGGACGGCATGGGTTGCGAAAGCTGCGGGACCTGCAAGGCGCCCTGCTGGACGAGGCGCTGGTCCTGCGTTTCGACGGGCCTGCCAGCTTTACCGGCGAGGACGTGGTCGAGTTTCACCTTCATGGCAGCACGGCCGTCGTGTCGGCGGTCCTTGGGGCCCTGGGGACACGGGACGGTGTGCGGATGGCCGAACCCGGCGAATTCACCCGTCGCGCCATGGAGAACGGGCGTCTTGATCTGGCGCAGGTCGAAGGCCTTGCCGATCTGATCGACGCCGAGACCGAGGCACAGCGACGCCAGGCGCAACGGCTTCTCTCCGGTGCCCTGGGTGTTCTGGCAGAGCGATGGCGCGCCGATCTGATCCGCTCGGCGGCCCTGATCGAAGCGACCATAGATTTTGCGGATGAAGATGTTCCCGAGGATGTGACGCCCGAAGTCAATGCGCTTCTGGATGGCGTGCGCGCCGATCTCGAGCGTCAGAGTTCCGGGGTTCGCATCGCCGAGCGGATCAGATCGGGTTTCGAGGTGGCCATAATTGGCGCGCCGAACGTCGGAAAGTCGACCTTGCTCAACCATCTGGCGGGCCGGGATGCCGCCATCACGTCGGAGATCGCCGGCACGACCCGCGATGTGATCGAAGTGCGGATGGACCTGGATGGGTTGCCGGTAACGCTTCTGGATACGGCCGGCCTGCGGGATACGGACGACGTGGTGGAAACGATCGGCATCGACCGAGCGCGACAGCGGGCGGACCAGGCCGACCTGCGCGTCGTCCTGTCCGAAGATGGGACATCTCCGATTCCATTGCGACCAGGCGATATCGTTCTGCGGCCCAAGGCCGACCAGCAAGAGGATTGCGAAGGCGCGGTTTCCGGCCGGACCGGGCAGGGCGTGCCGCAATTGATTGCACACATTTCGGCCGAGCTGCGCGAAAGAAGTCAATCCGCCGGGCTCGCTACCCGACAGCGGCACAAGGATGCGATGCAACGAGCGTTGGTGGCGCTGATCGAGGCCCAGGAGCAACTGTCCCATGGGCCAGACCGATATGATATAGCGGCCGAGGAGCTCCGAACCGCGATTCGAGCCCTTGAATCGCTGGTAGGGCGTATCGATGTGGAAAACCTGCTGGACGAGATTTTCGCCAGCTTCTGCCTGGGCAAGTGAGGAGCGTTTCACGTGAAACAATTCGATGTCGTCGTCATCGGCGGGGGGCACGCCGGTTGCGAAGCGGCCCATGCGGCGGCGCGCATGGGAGCGCGGACGGCGCTTGTCACGCTGACGGTCGGCGGCATCGGCGTGATGTCCTGCAATCCGGCGATCGGCGGTCTGGGCAAGGGACACCTTGTTCGCGAAATCGACGCCCTTGACGGTGTCATGGGACGTGTCGCCGATGCGGCGGGCATCCAGTTCCGTCTTCTGAACCGCAGGAAGGGTCCGGCGGTGCAGGGGCCGCGCGCCCAGGCCGATCGGAAGGTCTATCGTCAGACCATGCTGGCCGAAACCCTTGCACAGCCCGATCTGACAATCGTCGAGGGAGAAGCGGTCGATTTCCGGATGGAAAACGGACGTGTGTCCGGCGTGCTGCTGGCCGACGGCACGTGCCTTGTCGCGCGGGCTGTGGTCTTGACGACAGGCACCTTCCTGCGTGGTGTGATCCATATCGGTGACATGGCACGTCCGGGCGGCCGCATGGGGGACAAGCCATCGGTCCGATTGGCCGAACGGATCGATGATTTCGGCTTGCCCTTGGGGCGGCTCAAGACCGGGACGCCGCCGCGCCTTGATGGGCGCACCATCAACTGGGACGGTCTGGAAATGCAGCCGGGCGATGACGACCCGGTATTCTTTTCCTTCCTGACGAAGACCGTCAAGTCGCCCCAGGTTTCCTGCGGGATCACGCATACGAATGCGCGAACCCATCAAATCATTCAGGAAAATCTGGGTCGTTCGGCGATGTATGGCGGGCATATCGAGGGGATCGGCCCGCGGTATTGTCCGTCGATCGAGGACAAGGTCGTGCGGTTTGCCGACAAGACTTCGCACCAGATCTTCCTGGAACCCGAGGGAGCGGATGATCACACGATCTATCCCAACGGGATTTCGACCTCGCTGCCGCTGGACGTGCAGGAGGCGTATGTGCATTCGATCGCCGGTCTCGAGAAGGCAGTGATCCTGCAGCCGGGCTATGCGATCGAATACGATTACGTCGACCCGCGCGCCCTCACCGCGGAACTGGCCGTTCGGAACGTGCCAGGTCTGTATCTTGCCGGACAGATCAATGGCACGACGGGTTATGAGGAAGCCGCTGCGCAAGGCATGGTTGCGGGCCTGAACGCGGCCTTGGGCGCGCAGGATCGAGGGAGCGTGCAGTTCGGCAGGTCCGACAGCTATATTGGCGTGATGATCGATGATCTGACCACGCGGGGCGTGACCGAACCCTACCGCATGTTCACCTCGCGGGCCGAGTTCCGCCTGTCGCTTCGCGCGGACAACGCTGACCAGCGGCTGACACCTCTGGGGCTGGGGATTGGCTGTGTCGGCGACGTGCGGCGCGCGGCCTTCGAGGACAAGATGGAACGCCTGCAGGTGGCACGCGATCGGCTGACCGCGGCCGAGTATTCACCCAGGCAGTTGCGCACGGCCGGGATCGAGGTCAACGAAGATGGAACCCGCCGCACCGCGATGGCGGTGTTGGCCTTCCCGGGGGTGAGCTTTGACAGCTTGCTGGGGCTGGATCCCGATCTCGCGTCAACTGAAGCGGACATCCGTGCGCAGGTCGAGCGTGAGGCGCTCTATGCGAACTACATCCAGCGCCAGCAGCGCGATGTCGAGGCCATGCGCCGGGACGAAAGCCATGAAATCCCTTCGGATTTCGACTTCAATGCGGTGGATGGCCTGTCGAACGAACTGCGCTTCAAGCTGACGCGCGTGCGGCCGGCAAATCTGGCCCAGGCCGGCCGAATCGACGGCATGACACCTGCGGCGCTGTCTTTGATCCTCTCTCGGCTGCGACGGCAAGGGCGCAGCAAGAGCGCATGATGCCGACGCAGGAGGAGCTTCTGGCCCGGCTGGATGTTTCACGTGAAACACGGGAGCGACTCCAGATTTTCCATGACCTTGTGGTGAAATGGACCGGGCGGATCAACCTGATTTCGAAATCCAGCATTCCCGATCTCTGGCCCCGCCACATTCTGGATTCCGTGCAGGTTTTCCGCGCCGGGGACGCGGTTGATCATTGGGTCGATATCGGGTCCGGGGGCGGTTTCCCTGGCCTTGTCGTCGCAATCTGCGCCAGGGTGGATTGGCCGGACACCCGCTTTACCCTGATCGAAAGCGACCAGCGCAAGGCTGCGTTCCTGCGCACAGCGGTGCGCGAACTGGGCCTGAGCGTCACTGTTCTGGATCAGCGTATCGAGTCGGCGCCACCGCAGGCCGCCGATATCTTGTCCGCCCGGGCCCTGTCCGACCTTGCGCAGCTTCTGGTTTTCGTGGATCGGCACCTCAAGCCCGAGGGTGTCGCGCTGTTCCAGAAGGGCGCCAGTTGGCGAAAAGAGGTCGATGCGGCAAAGCGGACATGGAGTTTCCGGTATCGCGCGATTACAAGTCTGACGGATGAGGATGCGGTCATCCTCAGGATCGAAGGAATCGCCCATGGCTGACCTGTCCAGACCGGAAGGACCCCGGATCATCGCCCTGGCCAATCAGAAGGGGGGCGTCGGGAAGACGACGACGGCGATCAACCTGGCGGCGGCCCTGGTCGAAAAAGGATGCCGGGTGCTTCTGGTGGATCTGGATCCGCAGGGCAATGCCTCGACCGGACTGGGAATCGAGGCGTCGCAGCGACTGCAGACATCCTACGACCTGTTGCTGGAAGATGCCCCCCTGGACGAGGTCATACAGCAGACGGCGATCCGGAACCTCAGCATCATTCCGGCAACCGTCGATCTGAGCTCGGCCGACATCGAGCTTGTGGCCAACGAAAAGCGCAGCTTTTTGCTGCACGATGCCTTGCGTCAGACCGCGATCGACCGGTTCGCCTTCGATTACATCCTGATCGATTGCCCGCCATCGCTCAGCCTTCTGACCGTGAATGCGATGGTTGCGGCCCATTCCGTGCTTGTCCCCCTGCAGAGCGAGTTCTTCGCGCTGGAAGGGTTGTCGCAATTGATGCTGACGCTCCGAGAAGTCCGCCAGACCGCGAACCCCAAACTGCGGCTGGAGGGCGTGGTGCTGACCATGTATGACCGGCGCAACAACCTGTCGCAACAGGTCGAACAGGATGCCCGCGCCAACCTGGGAGACCTGGTTTTCCGGACGATCATTCCCCGCAATGTCCGTGTCAGCGAGGCCCCGTCATTCGCGATGCCGGTCCTGTCCTATGATTCGTCATCCCAGGGGGCGATGGCCTATCGTGCGCTGGCGACCGAGTTGATGCAGAAACACAGGAAGCTGGCCGCCTGAAGCGGCAAGGAGGCGACATGTCGGACAAGAAAGCAAAGCCCCGCGGCCTGGGTCGTGGATTGTCGGCCTTGATGGCGGATGTCGCGTCAGCCGGAGAGCCGCGCACGGATCGTGCCCCGGTCAGCGCCGAGCGGGTGGTGCCGATCGAGAAACTGGTCGCCAACCCCGATCAACCGCGTCGGCGTTTTTCGAAGGAGGCGCTGGAAGAGTTGACCGCCTCCGTCCGAGAGAAAGGGATCATCCAGCCGCTGATCGTGCGTCCCAAGGGCGACGACGTCTTCGAGATCGTGGCGGGTGAACGGCGCTGGCGTGCCGCGCAGGGTGCGAAACTGCATGAAGTGCCCGTGATCATCCGGGATTTCGACGATACCGAGGTTCTGGAAGTCGCCATCATCGAAAACATTCAGCGGGCGGACCTGAATGCCGTGGAAGAGGCGGCGGGCTATCGCCAGTTGATGGAGCGATTCGGGCATACCCAGGAAAAGCTGGCCGAGGCGCTGGGCAAGAGCCGGAGCCACATCGCCAATCTTCTGCGCCTTCTGACCTTGCCTGAACCAGTCCTCGAGATGCTGCGGGAAGGACAGCTTTCGGCCGGTCACGCCCGTGCGTTGATCACCAGCGAAGACCCTCTCGCCCTGGCGCGCGAGGTGGTCCGGCGCGGCCTTTCCGTGCGCGACACCGAAAAGCTGGCGAAGAAACCCGCCGCGCCTGCGTCCCCGGCGTCGCGCGCCGCGTCTGGTCCGGATGAAAAGGATGCCGACACCAAGGCGCTGGAAGGCGATCTGTCGGCGGCGCTGGGCATGCCCGTCGCGATCGATCACGGCAAGGGCGGCGAAAGCGGCCAGATCACGATCCGCTATCGCAACCTGGACGACCTGGACAACCTGTGCCGGATCCTCAGCGGCGGCTAGGCCCCCAGAAGCCGGGCAATCACAGCGTTCAAGACTGCAAGTCCTTGATTTGTAACGATAATTATTGATCCATCCTGACGGATCATTCCCATTTCCGCCAGATCGTCCACGACATTCTGCGCAATCCTTTCTCCGGACAGACGGGCGTGACGTTCGATATCCAGCCCGTCCGCGATGCGCAGCGACATCATTGCATATTCCTGCGCCTGCTCGACCGGCGACAAGGCCATGCGCAGGCTTTCACCCGATCCGCGCTCGGCGGCGGACAGCCAGGCGCCCGGCATCAGGTGGGTTTCCGTCGCATGGCGCCGACCCTCGAGCGTGATCCGTCCATGCGCGCCGGGACCGATTCCCGCATAGTCGCCATAGCGCCAGTAGATGAGGTTGTGGCGCGCCTCTGACCCCGGCCGCGCGTGGTTCGACACTTCATAGCGGCGGAATCCGGCCGCATCGCAAAGCTCGGTCGTGGCCTCGTACATCTCGGCCGCGCTGTCGTCATCGGGCAGACCGCGCAGTTTGCCGACCCGATAGCGGTCACCGAAGGCCGTGCCGTCCTCGATCGTCAGCTGATAGAGCGAAATGTGGTCGATCGCCATGGAAAGAGCCTGTTTCAGCTCGGCGCGCCAGGCGGCCACGCTCTGATCCTGCCTGGCATAGATCAGGTCGAAACTCACCCGGTCGAACGCCTTTCGTGCGACATCGAAGGCCGCCATAGCCTCGGCCGCCGTGTGGATCCGGCCCAGCTTGCGCAGGTCCGTGTCATTCAGGGCCTGGATGCCCATGGATATTCGGGTGATCCCCGCCTGCCGAAACCCGTGAAACTTGCCCGCTTCGACAGAACCGGGATTGGCCTCGAGGGTGACTTCCAGGTCATTTGCAACAGGCCAGAGACGGCGCACGCGTTCGAGGATTGCCGCGACGGTGTCCGGCGACATCAGGCTGGGCGTGCCGCCTCCGAAAAAGACGGTGTTGAGCACACGGCCCGGCAGCTCCGCGGCAACCCGGTCCAGTTCACCAAGATAAGCCGCTTTCCAGCGTGTCTCGTCGATCCGGCGGGCGACATGGCTGTTGAAGTCGCAATAGGGGCACTTGGCCGCGCAAAAAGGCCAGTGGATGTAGAGACCGAAGCCGCCAAGCTGCCAGTCCTCAGCCAAAGCAGCCTTCCACGAATTTGCGCACGGCGCGCCCGCGATGGCTGAGGCTGTTCTTTTCCCAGCGGTCCATCTCGGCAAAGGTCTGGTCGTATCCGTCGGGCTGGAAGATCGGGTCGTATCCATGACCCTGGTTGCCCCGCATCGGCCAGACGATCCGGCCATCGACATGACCCTCGAAGATTTCGTCATGTCCGTCCGGCCAGGCCAGAACCAGCGTGCAGCAGAACCGGGCACGCCAGGGCTGTGGCGCGCCGATGGCCTCCAGTTCACGATGGGTCCGTTCCATCGCCATGACGAAATCACGCCCATCGGGGGTTTCGGCCCAGTCCGCGGTATGGACGCCGGGCGCGCCGCCCAGTGCCGCGACCTCGATGCCCGAATCGTCCGACAGGGCGGGCAGGCCGGTGGCCCGCGCCGCGGCATGGGCCTTGATGCGGGCATTCCCGGCGAAGGTCGTCTCGGTCTCGTCCGGCTCGGGCAAGCCCAGTTCGGCGGCGCCCACGACCTTGACGCCATGGGGTTCCAGCAAATGCGCCATTTCTTCCAGCTTGCCCCGGTTGTGCGTGGCCACGATCAGGCGATCGCCGGTGAACCTGCGCGTCATGCCGAGACCGATTTCTGCGCGGCGACCAGTTGCGCGATGCCGACTTGGGCCAGATCGACCAATTGATCCATCTGGGCACGCGAAAAGGTCGCGCCCTCGGCGCTCATCTGCACTTCCACCAGTCGACCGGAACCCGTCATGATGAAATTGCCATCGACACCTGCCTCGGAATCCTCGGGGTAGTCCAGATCGAGGATCGGCTGGCCCGCATAGATCCCGCAACTGACCGCCGCGATCGGGTCCACCAGGGGATCGCTGGTGACAAGCCCGGCCTTCATCAGCTTGTTCACCGCCAGGCGCAACGCGACCCATCCGCCCGTGATCGAGGCGCAGCGCGTCCCGCCATCCGCCTGGATCACGTCGCAGTCGACGGTGATCTGGCGTTCGCCCAGGGCGACGCGGTCGACGCCCGCGCGCAGGGACCGACCGATGAGGCGCTGGATTTCCACGGTGCGACCGCCCTGCTTGCCGGCTGCCGCCTCGCGCTTCATCCGCGTGTTGGTCGCGCGCGGCAGCATCCCGTATTCCGCCGTGACCCAACCCAGGCCCGAGCCCTTGATGAAGGGCGGCACGCGGTCCTCGATCGTCGCCGTGCACAGGACATGGGTATCGCCGACCTTGATCAGGCAGGACCCTTCCGCATGTTTCGTCACGCCCGTTTCAATTGAAATCGCGCGCATTTCGCTTAGATCACGTCCAGAGGGGCGCATGGCATATCCTTTGCTGGTTCCAGCCGGGATAGCGCCGCCGACCGGCGCGATGCAAGCCCGATTGACCTTTGCGACACGTCGATTTTAATGACAGGTCTGTTTTGGAAACCTGGGAACATGGGCGACACGACCAGATTGCTGGACGAGATGAACGACCGCTCGCGCGAGGTGTTCCGCCGCGTGGTCGAGGCCTATCTGGAAAGCGGCGATCCCGTGGGCAGCCGGACCCTCTCGCGCAGCCTCAGTGAAAAGCTCAGCGCCGCGACCGTCCGCAACGTGATGCAGGACCTGGAATACCTGGGCCTTCTGGACAGCCCGCATGTCAGCGCGGGCCGCATCCCGACGCAACTGGGCCTGCGGATGTTCGTGGACGGCCTTCTGGAAGTTGGCGAATTGGGCAGTGCCGACCGCGAGATGATCGACGCCACGGTGTCCAGCAACGCCTCCGACGTTGCTGACATGCTCGATCGCGTCGGTGCCGCCCTGTCGGGCGTGACGCATGGCGCCTCGCTGGTGCTTACGCCCAAGCGGGAAGCTGCGCTGAAGCATATCGAATTCGTGTCGCTGAACCATGACCGCGCCCTTGTGGTCCTGGTCTTCACGGATGGCCATGTCGAGAACCGGCTGTTCACGCCGCCGCCGGGACAGACGCCTTCCTCGATGCGGGAAGCCGCGAATTTCCTGAACGCGCTGCTCGAAGGCCGCACGATCCGCGACCTGCGTAGCGACATCCAGGCCGAAATCGCCGCCCGCCGGCAGGAGATCGACGAAGCCGCGCAGGCCCTTGTCGAATCCGGCCTGGCGATCTGGAACGACACGGACGAGGATGCCGGTCGCCTGATCGTGCGCGGACGGGCGAACCTGCTGTCCGCGGATGGTGCCAGCGTCGAACTGGACCGCATCCGCGTGCTTTTCGACGATCTGGAACGCAAGCGCGACATCGCCCAGTTCCTCGAGCTGACCGAAGGCGGCGACGGCGTGCGGATTTTCATCGGATCAGAGAATAAACTTTTTTCACTTTCGGGTTCCTCTCTGGTGGTCTCTCCATATATGAACGCGGATCGAAAGATCATCGGCGCGGTCGGTGTGATCGGGCCGACCCGGCTGAATTACGGACGGATCGTGCCCATCGTGGACTACACCGCGCAACTGGTAGGCCGAATGATCGCAGACCGAAGCTAGAGGACGAAGATGGCAGAGCCGAAAAAGGACCAGGTGCTGGGCGAGGATTTCGAGGACGTCGAGGCCGAATTTCAGGCCACGAGCGAGGTCGCGGAAGAGGCGACGGAGCTCGATCTGCTGCGGCAGGAGCGCGACGACTTCAAGGACAAGTTCATGCGCGCCTTGGCGGAGGCCGAGAATTCGCGCAAACGGTCCGAAAAGGCGCGTCGCGAGGCCGAACAATACGGCGGATCGCGCCTGGCGCGCGACATGCTGCCGGTCTACGACAACATGAAGCGCGCGCTGGATACCGTCACCGACGAGCAACGCGCGATGTCGGCCGCCCTGCTGGAAGGGATCGAGCTGACCATGCGAGAGCTTCTGAACGTCTTCAAGAAGCACGGTGTCGAGATCGTGTCGCCCAAGATCGGCGATCGGTTCGACCCGCAGATGCACGAGGCGATGTTCGAGGCGCCCGTTCCCGGAACCCGCGCGGGCGACATCATCCAGGTGGCGGCCGAAGGTTTCATGCTGCATGACCGGTTGCTGCGTCCGGCGCAGGTGGGCGTGTCCTCGACGCCCGCTTCGTGACGGCTCCCGCGGGGTCGGCGTCGCGAAGCCGAACCGCACGAACCTGAGGCCGTCAGGACCTGGCGGCCTCTTTCAGTTTGTAGATCAGGTCCAGCGCCTCGCGCGGGCTCAGGTCGTCGGGATGAACCTGTGCCAATGCGTCCTCAAGCGCCGATGATTTCGGAGGTGCCGGCGGCGTCGGCCTTGCAGAAAACAGCGGCAGGTCGTCGATCAGGGCGCGCCGTGTGTCGCCTTCGCGTTCACCCTTCTCCAGCGCGTCCAGCACGATGCGCGCGCGGTCGATGACGGCGCGCGGCAGGCCGGCAAGTTGCGCGACCTGGACACCATAGGACCGGTCGGCGGCGCCCTTGCGCACTTCATGAAGGAAAATGACCTCGCCCTGCCATTCCTTGACGGCGACGGTTGCATTCTCGACGCCGGCAAGCTTGCCCGCAAGGGCGGTCAGTTCGTGGTAATGCGTGGCAAACAGCGCGCGGCAGCGGTTGACGTCATGCAGGTGTTCCAGCGTCGCCCAGGCGATGGACAGGCCGTCATAGGTCGAGGTGCCGCGGCCGATCTCGTCCAGGATGACCATGGCGCGATCATCGGCCTGGTTCAGGATCGCGGCGGTCTCGACCATTTCCACCATGAAGGTAGACCGTCCGCGCGCCAGGTCGTCCGAGGCGCCGACGCGGCTGAACACCTGGCTGACCAATCCGATCCGTGCGCTGTCCGCCGGCACGAAACTGCCCATCTGCGCCAGAAGGACGATCAGCGCGTTCTGGCGCAGGAAAGTGGATTTCCCTGCCATGTTGGGTCCGGTCAGCAGCCAGATCGCGGCGGTGTCGCCCGCGGAAAGCGTGCAGTCATTGGCCACGAAGGGTTCGCCCCGCTGCTTGCGCAGGGCGCGTTCGACCACCGGATGACGGCCGCCCCGGATATCGAGTTCGCGCGATG